>JAXDIC010000351.1:0-4579 GCA_034664185.1 Thermoleophilaceae bacterium | reverse complement strand
CGGCGCTCGCTTCCGTTCGGGCTCTCCGTCTTCGCGCTCGCCAGGGCGCCGGGGCGTTCACGCGTAGACGAATTTCGGGAGGGCGACCACCACGGCCGTCAGGCCGACCGCCGCCGCGCGCAGCCGGCGGCTCTTGCCGAGCGCGGCGAGCGGCAGCAGCCAGGCGACGTACCACTCGGCGAGGTAGGTGGAGGCGACAAGGATGCAGAGGGTGGCCCAGCCAGCCGCTGTCACCCAATCGGCACCGTGCCACGTGCGCCACATGAGGACCAGCACCAGCACGGCGGCAACCGACAAGAGAGCGGCGGCGATTCCCTTCACCGACCCGGAGTGGCCGATGACATGGGCCACCGCGTTCGGCCCGCTGACCGGGCTCCGGTAGACGTTGGTGTTGTCCGCGGCGACCTTGACGCCGGTGAGCAGGTGGGTGCCGAAGGCGGCGAACGACGCCCCGACCAGCGCCGCACCGACGAGCCCCGCCGTGGCGAACGCCCTTGATCTTCGCCGCGCCCCAAGCACCGCGAACGGCAGCGCGATCACCCCGGTGAACTTGACGGCTGCCGCGGTGAGGATGGCCGCTATCCCCCGCGCGTCGCGTCCGCGGACGACCCACAGCAGGCCGGCGACGACCAGCGCAAGCATGAGCAGGTCGTTGTGGAAGCCGCCGACGTCAGCCGCCAGCCAGAGCGGGTTGAGCGCGACGAACGTCACGGCCCGCCGCGCGTCCACTCCCCTCTCCAGGGCGCAATGCCACACGAGCAGGACGCACGCGACCGCCGCGGCGACCATCAGCGTCTTCATCAGCCAGAAGGCGACGCCCACCCCCAAGCTGGCGATCGGATACGAGAGCGCCGTGAACAGCGGGCCGTACGGCGTCTGGAGGTGGTCCCACTCGTGGAACGGCAGCCACGGGTTGGAGGCGACGGCGTCGGGGCCCACCGCATACGGGCTCAAGCCGTGCTCGGCTCCGAGCCATCCGAAGCTCAGGTAGGACATGACGTCAGGCGAGAGCAGCGGCGGCCCCAGGATGAAGGGCAGCTGCGCGGCGACCGCCCCGTAGAGGACCCACTTCGGGCGCAGGGCGTCGCAGCAGGCGAGGATCGCCAGGTACGCGACGAACAGGCCCGCGAGCGCGACCCGGAAGTCCTTGGTGCCCATGATGTACCAGTCGAGCCCCCGGAGCGGCCCCGTCAGCCAGTCCGGCCGGCCGCCGAGCGTCACCGGGGGAACGACCGCGAAGGGGTGGCCGGCGGCGCCCACCGCCAGCGCCGCCTCGATCGCGAACACACCGCCCAGCGCTCCGAGCCCGACCGCCCGGCGTGCGCGCATGGATCGTTCCCCGCGATCTCCGAGCGCCAGCGGCCGCCAGCGGGAGGTCTCCGCGGTCGCCACGGCCGGTGAAGATAGCTACGCGGCCCGAGCGCTTGCCGACGTCAGGGTGGGCGTTTACGCTGTCCATGCGTGCTCCGGCCCCCGGCCGACGCTTAACCCCAATGCAAGCGACCCTTTCAGCAAAGGGCCTGCGCTCCGTGCTGCCGCGCGGTCAGACCCTGCCCGACGATGTGTTCGCGCGCCGCCACGCGTGGATGCAGCGGATCCTCTGGGCCCACGTCGTGGGCATCCCCCTGTTCGGAATCTCCCAAGGGTTCTCGGTGGGCCACAGCCTGCTCGAGTCGACACCGCTGGTGGTCATCGCCCTGATGGTGCCGCGGATCCACGACCGCCGCGCCTGCGCGAGCCTGATGGCGATCGGGCTCTTGACGAGCTCCGCGCTCCTCGTCCACCTGTGGCACGGCGCGATCGAGGCGCACTTCCACTTCTTCGTGATGATCCCCCTGCTCGCCCTGTACGAGGACTGGATTCCGTTCCTGATCGCCGTCGCATACGTTGCGATCCACCACGGCCTGATGGGCGCCCTTGCCCCGGGCTCCGTCTACAACCACCCGGACGCGGTCAGGCACCCCTGGAAGTGGGCGGCAATCCACGGGCTGTTCGTAGCCGCCGCCGGCGCGGTGAGCATCGTCAGCTGGCGCCTCAACGAGGACGTGCGCGACCAGACCCGGATCGAGTCGCGGCGCCGGGCTGAAGCCGAGACCGTGGCAGCCACGCTTCAGCGTGGCTTGCGGCCGGAGCGCCTGCCCGTCCTCCCCAACGGCACGGTAGCCGCCCGCTATCTGCCCGCCGACACGCGCGAGATCGGCGGCGATTGGTACGACGTGCTGCCGCTTCCGGACGGGCGCGTGGCGCTCACCCTGGGAGACGTCGCCGGCCATGGCGTACTGGCTGCCACGCAGATGGCAGGGCTACGACACGCGGTCCGCGCCTACGCGCAGGAGGGACTGCCGCCGGGCAAGGTCGCTCGGCTGATCGACCGGTTCTTCCAGGGCGAGTTCGCCACCTTCGTCTACATGGTGTTCGACCCGCGGGCGGGAGAGCTTCGATTCGCCAACGCTGGCCACCTTCCCCCGTTGATCATCTCCCCAGGAGGGGAGGCCAGCTTCCTCTCGCACTCGCCCTCGCTGCCGCTCGGGCTCGAGCAGGACGCATCCTTCAATGAGAGCAGCGTGAAGTTTCCCCCGGGGGCAACGGTGCTCGCGTACACGGACGGCCTCATAGAGCGACGTACGCACCCGATCGACGCGCAGCTCGAGCGGCTCAGGTCGGCGGTTGCGGGCGCGGGCATCAACGCGGAGGTCGCCTGCGAGTGCGCGCTCGCGGCGTTCCCCCCGGACGGAGGCGATGACGTTGCGCTGCTCGCCTTCCAGGCGGCGCCTCTCCTGCGCGACGTGTTCGAGGTGTCCCCTCATCCCGCCGCGCTGGCGACGGCCCGGGACCTCGTACGAGACTGGCTCGGCACCCTTGGCGCCCAGAGCGGTCCGGCGCGCGACCTGGTCCTCGCCGCGGGCGAGGCGCTCGCGAACGCCGTGGCCCACTCCGGCACCAGGAGAAACATCGAGGTGCACCTGGCGCTCGAGGATGGCAGCGGGCGGATAGCCGTTCGCGACTTCGGCCGCTGGGCGACCGAGACGAGCGAGTCAGACAGTGGACGCGGCCTCCAGCTGATGGACGCCCTGACGGATCACCTCGATGTCGCCTGCGACGACAGCGGGACGACCGTGACGCTGGTTCGGCGGGTGGTCGTGCCGACTGCCGCAGAGCCCGAGCGTCCCGTCTCGGCTGGGCAACCCGCGTAGCGCTTAGGCAACCCTCCCGACCCGGCTGCGCCTCGCGGCTCGATCGATGTCGAGCCGCGAACCGCCGCGTGACCTAGCGGGCTGGCGCCCGCGGGGCTACGACCAGAACTCGTCCCAGGCGTAGAGGTCGTGGAAGTGCTCCCGACCGTCGGTAATCCGGCCGTCCTTGAGCTCGAAGACAATCGAGTCGGCAACATCCAGATGCTTGCCGTTGCGGTCTCCGGTGCTGCGCTGGATGCCGACCACATGGCCCTCATCATCCGCAGTCAGGCTCTGCAGCTCGGCCCGGAATGTCCCTCCCGTCTCCTGTGCAAGCTGGCCGAAGTACGCCAAGGTCGCGTCGCGGCCCTGGTAGTCGTCGGCGAACGAGCTCCGCCCCGGCAAGTGCCAGACCGCGCTCTCGTCGAAGAGCTCGGTGAGCGTCCCGATGTCGCCTGTGTTGAAGGCCTCGTAAGCCCGACGCATAACCGCGACGTTCTCATCTGGTCCCATTGTCTACCTCCTGCTCGAGCCCCGGGGGCCAGCCCGGGGCGTTGGAGTCGCGGTGGGGCGCCGCCGCGCAGCCGAACCGACTCCGCACGTCGCCTCAGCGACCAGAACCACACTACACCTCCTCGCAAGCCGCCTTCTATTCCGGCTCGGCGGACCGGCGCGTCAACGACGAAGTCGGCGCCGCCAGGAAGTGCGGAGCCTCTGTCCGATGCGCGTGCTCGAACCGGGGCGATGCGACGTCGAGGCGGAGGTCTCGCTCCGAACGCGCGGCTCGCTGGCGGCGAGGGAGAGAACCCGAGCCCAACCGCGCGCCGTTCGGTCCCAGCTGAGGTGCCGTGCGCGGGCGACGGCGCGCTGCCGCAGCGGCACGAACTCCTCGGGCCGATCGAGGACTCCCCGCAGCGCCTCCTCCAGCGCATCCCCCGTCGGCGAGACCACCAGCCCTCCATCGCCGACGACCTCGGGAAGGGGTCCGCGGTCCGACACGATGACGACGGTTCCACAGGCCATCGCCTCGAGCGGCGGAAGGCCGAAGCCCTCCCCCAAGCTGGGCAAGCAGAACGCCTCGGCGCCGGCCATCAAGCCAGCCAGCTCCAGGTCGGTGAGACGGGGGATCATGACCACGCGCCCAGGCCCACCCGGTAGCTCGGCCCCGGCCGCCTCGCGATGGTGGCTTGGGAAGCGCCCGCGCAGGTACTCGGGCTCACGGGCAACGACGGCGAGCACGTGCGGGTAGCCCTGCCCGGCAAGTCCGCTCACCGCCTCGCGGAGCGCCTGGAGGTTCTTCCGGGGGTGGAGTGAGCCGACGAACAGCAGGTACGGACGCTCGTCCGTACCCGAATGCTGCGCTACGAGGGAACGCCCCCCTGGCGCACCCGGTCGGAAGACAGCGG
>JAXDIC010000289.1:0-4707 GCA_034664185.1 Thermoleophilaceae bacterium | reverse complement strand
CGGAGCCCCGGCTCCTCGGAGGTGGTGAACAGGAGCTCGAGGCCCACCGGAGGCGGATCGTTGGCGAACCGGCGCGCGGCGGCGAGGATGACGGCCACCGCGGCCTTGTTGTCGGCGCCCAGGATCGCGTCGTGCCGGTTGCGCAGCAGGCCGTCGGACTCGTCCACCTCCACGGGAGCCGTGAGCGGCACGGTGTCGAGGTGCGCGCAGAGCATGATCGTGCGCGAGTCGGGCGGGCCTGGAAGGCGAGCGAGCAGGTTGCCGGCATCCGATCCGGTCTCGGCGGCGGTGGAGTCCTCCTCGACCGTCAGGCCCAGCGCGCGCAGCTCGCCGGCCACCGCGTCGGCCATGGCGCGCTCGCGTCCGGAGGGGCTCTCGATCTCGCACAGCCGCACGAACTCGCGGACCATCCGCTCCTTCTCCGGACGGCCGGCGCGGGGCGCCACCGCCGTGGTCAAGCCGAGAAGCGGCGCGCCGCGCGCTCGACGGGCGCGTCGTCGGCCGCGGGCGGCTCAGCTGGAGCGACCGCCGCCTCCTGCTCGGGCGCGCGGACGCGGGCGCGCTCCAGCGCCGCGGCCACGAACTCCCGGAACAGCGGCTGCGGCCGCAGCGGGCGCGACTTGAACTCGGGGTGGAACTGGGCGGCCACGAAGAACGGGTGGTCGGGCAGCTCGATGACCTCCACCAGACGGTCGTCGGGCGACGTGCCCGAGCAGACAAGGCCCGCCTGCTCGAGGCGCTTGCGCAGGTGGTTGTTGACCTCGTAGCGGTGCCGGTGGCGCTCGTAGATGACCTGCTCGCCGTAGATCTCCTGCGCGCGCGTGCCGTCGTGCAGCTTGACCGGATCGGCGCCCAGGCGCATGGTGCCGCCCATGTCGCGTACCTCCTTCTGCTCCGGCAGGAGGTCGATGACCGGGAACGGGGTCTCGGGGTCGAACTCGGTGGAGTTGGCGCCCTCCATTCCGACAACGTGCCGGGCGAACTCGGACACCGCCACCTGCATGCCCAGGCAGATGCCGAGGTACGGGACCCCGTGCTCGCGCGCCCAGCGAGCCGCGCGGATCTTGCCCTCCACGCCGCGCACGCCGAAGCCGCCCGGGATGAGGATTCCGTCGCAGCCCTCCAGCTCGCGCTGGGCGTCGGCGCTGTCCAGCCCCTCGGCGTCGACCCAGTGGATGTCCACGCGCGCGTCGTTGTGGAAGCCGGCGTGGCCGAGCGCCTCGTTGACCGAGATGTACGCGTCGGAGAGCTTGTTGTACTTGCCGACCATCCCGATGCGGACAACCTGCTGGGCCGAGTCGGCGCGCTTGACCAGCGCCTCCCAGTCGGACAGCTCGGCCGACGGCGCTCCCTCGATGTGGAAGTGGTCGAGGATCTGGTCGTCCAGGCCCTCGGCTCGGAAGTAGAGCGGCACCTTGTAGATCGAGTCGACGTCGCGGGCGGAGATGACCGCCTCGACGGGCAGGTTGGCGAACAGCCCGATCTTCTCCCGGATCTCGCGCGAGAGGGCGCCCTCGGAGCGACACACCAGCAGGTGGGGCTGGATGCCGATCCGGCGCAGCTCCTGCACGGAGTGCTGGGTGGGCTTGGTCTTGAGCTCGCCGGCGTGCCCGAGGAACGGGACGAGCGTGAGGTGCACGAACATCGATCGGTCGCGCCCGTCGGAGACCTGGAACTGGCGCAGCGCCTCGAGGAACGGAAGCGACTCGATGTCGCCCACGGTGCCGCCGATCTCGGTGATCACGAAGTCGACTTCCTGGGCCTCGGCCACGAGGCGGATCCGCTGCTTGATCTCGTCCGTGATGTGCGGGATGACCTGGACTGTGCCGCCGAGGTAGTCGCCGCGACGCTCGCGCCGGATGACCGAGTTGTAGATGGCGCCCGCGGTGACGTTCGAGCCGCGGGTGGTGTTGACGTCGGTGAAGCGCTCGTAGTGGCCGAGGTCGAGGTCCGTCTCCGCGCCGTCCTCGGTGACGAACACCTCGCCGTGCTGGAACGGGCTCATCGTGCCCGGATCGACGTTTATGTAGGGATCGAACTTCTGGAGCGTGACGCTGAAGCCCCGCGCCACCAGGAGGCGCCCGATGGACGCTGCCGCGATGCCCTTGCCCAGCGCCGACACCACGCCGCCCGTGACGAAGATGAAGCGTGTCTGAGGGCGGGTGTCAGGCATGCGAGATCCTTCCGAGCGAGTCTAGATGACGTAGAACGGGCGTCCGATCGATCACGCTGGCGATCGACCGAAATTCGCCATACACCGTAACGGCGGCCATGACGGCGAGGGCGATGGCCTGCCCGAGCGTGGAGAGCGTGAGCACCAGCCAGAGGCCCGCCACCGCGCCGATCGCGTTCGACCCGGTGTCGCCGAGCATCGCTCGCTCGCGGAGGTCGAGCGGCAGGAGCACGAGCACCGGGGCGAGGAAGATGCCGACGGTCCAGAGCGCCGCCACGCTGAGCTTGCCCAGGGTGAGCCCGAGGCCCAGCAGGACGAGCGCCTTGGCCGAGCGCCCGGGCCGTAGGTCGAGCAGGTTGAAGAGGTTGGTGGCCACCACCAGCACCCCCGCGGCAAGGAGGTACTGCCCGGGGGTGTAGCCCTGGCGCGCGAGCACGAACAGCGCCAGTCCGAGCGAGCCCGCCGCCTTGATAACCCCGGTGCTCAAACCGCCGCGCACGGCCGCCCGCGCGTGACCGCGCCAGCCGCGAGCCTGGGCCTCGCTGCCCACGAGGTCGTCGAGCAGGCCGAGCAGCGACACGCCGATCACGTACGTGACGGTGGCCGTGGTGGCCGCGGCGGGCCGGAAGACGTCCACGTCGGCCAGCTCGTAGAGAAGGGCGAGCGGCACCAGGGCGATGAGCGCCACCACCGGGATGACCACGCCGGCGGGGAACGCGACGGTCCTGCCGCGATAGTTCTCGCGCGTGAATCCCTGCTCGCGCAGGCCGCGGACGAGGGGCGGTGCCACAGCGGCCGCGACTACGAGCGAGATCGCGAGCGTGAGCCACTGCACGCGTCGAACCTACCGCGAGATACGGACGGCCCGGGGCTAGGGACCGGCGGTGGTCGCGACCTTGGGCAGCGGGCTGTCGGCCGACTTCTTGTAGCCGAAGTTGCCCTGTGCTCCGCCCAGCGCGAGGGCCAGCGCGATTCGCCCGCCGGCCGAGTCGACGTCGTCCACGCTGGAGAGCCCCTGGTTGGCGTAGAAGGAGATCTGCGACGGGTCGGTGCTCAGCTTCTCGATCCCGACCACGGGCTTGCCCGTCGCGCGCAGCCCCTCGACCAACCCCTGCTCGAGCTGCTTGACGGCGGCGGAGCTGTCCGCGTTCGGGTCGCGGTAGAAGGCGATGGCGTCGGCGCCGCTGGCGCTGCCGCCGAAGCGGTCCGGAAAGGCCTTCTGGAGCTGCCGCTCCAGCTTGTCGCCCCTGGCAACGGCCTTGCCCAGGCGCCGGCCGAGCTGGCGCAGGCGCGGATCGTCGGAGCGCAGGCCCGCGAACTTGGGCCCGACGGTCGTGCCGAGCTGGCCCAGGTCCGGCGGGCTCTGGATCTGTGCCACCGCGCCCAGCTTGCCGCCCGCGCCCTGCACCGCGTCGCGCACGTCCGAGAGCACGTCGTCGGGCAGCGAGCCCGACGACACGACCGCCACGGTCTGCCCCGTCAGCTGCCCGCCCGCCATGCGGGGGAACACCGCCTCGAGCAGCCGCTCGCGCTGGTCGATGCCGACGTGCGCGTCGCGCGCGTCCTTGCGCGCGCCGAGCAGGTCCCCGCGCAGCGACGACGCGATGTCCTTGTTCGCGTTCGACACGACGGTGTCCCCCAGCGACGAGCCCAGCACGATGCCGATGCCGAGCGCGAGGAACACCGCCACGAGCGAGAGCGCGTGGTAGCGGAAGTCGAGCATTACGCCATCACTTCAACCCGAGGAGGACCTCGATCTTCAACCAGAGGAGATCGAGCAGCTGCCCCAGGCGCGGCGAGGTGGCCACCACCACGACGAACGTCGCGGACGCCGCCAGCACCAGGGCCGCGAT
The DNA here is from genome assembly GCA_034664185.1 of Thermoleophilaceae bacterium. Taxonomy (GTDB): domain Bacteria; phylum Actinomycetota; class Thermoleophilia; order Solirubrobacterales; family Thermoleophilaceae; genus AC-37. Next base: position 681 of record JAXDIC010000289.1, on the reverse strand, counting down.
CGGCCCGCGACCCGCGGACGGGCGGTACAGACGACTGACTCCCTTGGCGTCGACCAGGATCTCCCCCACCCGCAGCCGCGTGAGGAACGTCGACGACATGCCCTCGCGGTTCTTGTCGAGGAACTCGACCAGGTTGAAGTGCGACCCGACCGTCACGATCAGCTTGGCGCCCTTCTCGGAGGCGATCAGCAGCGCCACGTCCTCGCTGGTGGCGGGAGCCGGTACGACCTTGTATGGCAGGCCCAGCGCGTCCAGCCGGGCCCGTCCGGGGGCGCGGCCGTCCGGGTAGGCGTGCACGACCAGCTCGCCCGCCGCGCGCAGGGCGTGGTCGCTGGCCGAGTCCATGTCGCCGACCACCATGTCCGGCCGCCAGCCCTCGTCCCAGATCGCGTCGGCGCCGCCGTCCACGGCGATCAGCGCCGGCCGGGTGTCGCGCACATACGCGCGCAGGATGCGGAGGTCGCGCTTGTGGTCCACTCCCCGCACGACCACCAGCGCCGGCCGGTCGCGGAACGACGTGTCGAAGTCGGGCAGGTCGATCTCGCCCGCCAGCAGCTCGCGCTCCTCGCGGATGTGCCTCATCGTGTTGTCGGCGAACGCCTCCAGCGCCTCGCCGATCCGCCGCCGGCTCTCCTCGTAGGCACGCTCGATCCGCTCGCGACCCTGGACCTGGCCCTCCCA
>JAXDIC010000276.1:0-8514 GCA_034664185.1 Thermoleophilaceae bacterium | reverse complement strand
GGATGGCATCGCAGTGGACGCACCCGTTGGACATATAGCGGCCGCCGGCGCGCGAGGACCGCAGCCGCAGCGGGCCGATGCCGACCTCCGCCAGCGTGGCGGGGGAGAGGGTGGCGGCCAAGGCCTCTCGGACGAACTCGAACTCGACCAGGCCGGAGGGGTCGCCGCCGGCGAGCTCCGGGTCGTCGACCAGGATGCCGACGATGCAGCGGGTGGGTCGGTGGCAGCTCCAGCAGCCGTCCCTGAGGGCGATGACCCGGGCGGGAACGCTGGGACCGCTGAGGTCCACGGAGGGTGGAAGCCACCGGGCGAAGGGGGAGGGGTCGCGACCCTCGGGTACGTACCAGGTACGACGGTCGACGTCCCACCTGGCGCCGAGGGCCCGGGCCTCCGCCCTCTCGGCGTAGGGCACGGCCAAGTCGACCCGGGGCCCCGCCGGCGACGGCGCAGTGGCGGGGGAGGGGACAGGCGCGCCAGCCTTGAACCGGTCGAACATGCGTCCATGGTGGCACGCAGAGAGTCGAGGCCGCGCCAACAGGGGCGCGGGGACGACGGGTGGGACGCCTGACCCCTCTCCCCCAGCCGCGTCGCCCTGCGCGTCCATGTACTCGCGTCTGACGCACGCGCCAGGCCAGCAAGCCGCTTCGCAGCCGTTCTGACACCCGGCTGTCAACGCGAGACCAACCAACCGAGCAACCGCCGAGCATGCCGACGAGAGCCCAGCAAGAACAGCGACCAAGACCAGAGAGACGAGAGCCAGGAAGACGAGACCCGAGGCAGAGAACGAACGAGAGACCAGAGCAGGGAACAGAGGCTGACGCACGGCGTTTTGTGTATTCGCTTCGCTTCACCAGGAAGGCACCACACAGTTGCACTCTACGAGTGCGTGTATACTCCGGGGCGAGGTAGGCGCCTCCTGACCGAGCGGTCAGCAGTACCCCTCCAGGAGGCCTCCGGCCGCGGTGCTGAGCATCGGCAAGTGCAACGGCGAGCAGGCGACGTACTACGAAGACGCCGTCGCGCAGAGCCGCGAGGACTACTACAACTACCGCGGCGAGGCGCAGGGCAACTGGTGGGGGAAGGCCGCCGAGTCGCTGGAGCTTCGCGGCGAGCTGGAGCCTGGGCAGCTCGGCACGATGGTCGCTGGCCGCGACCCCGCGGCCCCGGAGAACGTACTAGCCCCCGACCAAGGCGGCCGCAAGAATGGCGCCTACGACCTGACGTTCAGCGTGCCGAAGTCGGTCACGCTCCTGCGGACCTTCGGCGACGAGGAGACGCGTCGGATCGTCGACGAGGAGATCACCGCCTCGGCGAAGGACGGGCTCGCCTACCTCGAGGAGCACGCCTGTCAGCGCCGCCGAGGCGCCGGCGGGGCGAAGATCGAGCAGGGGGACGGGTTCCTGGCGGCCATGTACCGACACCGCACCTCGCGACCGGTGGACATGGAGGACGGGTCGGTGAGGATCGACCCGCAGGCCCACGTCCACTGCCTCGTCGCCAACCACACCCGCTCCACCGTCGACGGGGCGCGCGGCGCGCTCGACGCTGCGCCGATCTACCGTCTCGCCAAGACGGACGGCTACCTGTTCCAGGCATCGATGCGGGAGCGGCTGACCCGGCGGCTCGGCGTGGACTGGACGCCCGTGACCAACGGCACAGCCGAGATCAAGGGGCTGGAGACCTTCGGCCCGGCGTTCTCGACCAGGCGAGAGCAGATTCGCGAGCACGCGACGGAGCAGGCGCGCCAGCTCATGGTGGAGAGCGGCGTCATGACCGCCGGCGAGGCCGAGCGCGCGATCGACGCCGACCGGGCGATGGAGATGCTCGGCAGTGACGGGATGCGAGTGGCGACCCTGGCCAGCCGGCAGGCGAAAGGGGCCGAGGGCAGCGAGGAGGACCTCCAGCGCGGTTGGGCGAGGACGGCCGCGGAGGCCGGCATGACGCCGCGCCACCTCACCTCCGTCCTGGGCCAGGTGGTCATCGACTCCCCCGAGTTCGCGCTAGACCGCAGGCAGCAACAGGCCGTGCTCGAGGAGCTGACACAGCGTGCCTCCACCTTCACCCGGCACGACGTGCTGAGGGCGATGGCTCAGCACGCTCCCCGAGGCGCGAGCCCAGCTCGCCTCAACGCGGCCATCGACGAGCTGCTCAGCGACCAGGCGCGGGTGCGCACGCTGACCCTCGCCGATCGCCACGGCACGGCGCGCTATACGACGCCCGAGGTCCAGGAGCAGGAGCAGAGGATCGTCGACACCTTCCGACGCCGGGCGGCCGAGGGCGCCGGCGTGATCCCCCCGGAGATCGTCGACAGGGTGCTACGCGAGCACCCCGAGCTGACCAACGGGAACGGGGAGCAGGCCGAGATGGTGCGTCGCCTGGCTACTGGCGGCGCCGGCGTCTCGACCGTGGAGGGCCCCGCAGGTTCGGGGAAGACCCGCGGGCTGCGCGCCTTCGTCGCCGCGGCGGAGGCGGACGGCCGGCACATCGTGGGTGCTGCGTTCACTGGCGCTGCAGCGAAGCATCTCGGGGGCGACACGGGTGCTCCGAGCTTCACTATCCACCGCCTCCTCGGTGACTGGCGAGACCGACGCATGCCCGATCGAGCGGTGGTGATCGTCGACGAGGCCGCAGCAGTCAGCCGGAAGCTCGACGCCGAGCTCCACGAGCTCGCGGCGCGGGACGGGACGAAGCTGATCCTCGTCGGCGATCCAAAGCAGCTCCCGAACCCCGACGCCGGCGGGCTCTTCCGCCTAGTCCACGACTTCGGCCAGGAGAAAGACAAGATCACGCTGACCACCAACCGCCGGCAGATTCACGAGGAGGAGCGCAAGGCTCTCGCCCTCGTGCGGGCGGGTGAGACGGACGAGGCGGTCCGTCTCTACGCGGAGCGCGGCCAGCTCGTGAAGGCGCCGAGTGCGGTCGCGCTCCGGGAGCAGATGGTCGCCGACTGGTTCCAGTCCAAGGCGGCCGGTAAGGACACCCTCCTCCTCGGGCAGCGCAGAGTAGACGTCGACCTGCTCAACCAGCTCGCGCGCCAGAAGCACCTGGATGCGGGCCTCGTCGATGGGCCGTCGGTGCGGGCGAAAAACGGCCAGGACTTCCAGCGTGGGGACGAGGTCATCTTCACGAAAAACTGCTACTGGCAGGACGTCAATGTGCGCAACGGACAGCGCGGCAAGGTCGAGGAGGTCGATCTGGCCGGGAACCGGCTGCGGGTCGCTCTCGGGAATGAGGAGGAGCGGTGGATCCCCCTCGACCGGTATTCCCACGTGGACTACGGCTGGGCGATGACCGCCAACAAAGCCCAAGGTCAGACGATCGACGAGGCATTCATCATGCGGCCCGGCGCCGCGGGGAGCGAGTGGCACTACGTGGCCGCCAGCCGTGGCCGCGAGCCGATGCGCTACTACCTGGTCGACGAGGACCGCGAGGCTGACGCCGAAGGGACGAGCCACGCCGGCGAGCGCCAGGAGACCCGGACCCGCGAGGAGGAGCTCGCCGCTCAGTGGCGCCGCGAGGACGTCCAGGAGCTCGCAGCGGACTTCGAGCGCAGGCCGGACGTCATCGACGCCCGTCCCCTCGACCAGACGCCGGCGGGGCGTGACCAGACCGAGGCGGAGCCGGCCGCCGGCTCGGCGCGCACCGAGCCGAGCACGCAGGGACGCGCCGGCGCCGAGCTCCTGGAGGACGACCCGGGCGAGGTCCAGGTCCTCGACGACGAGCCGTGGCTGCCGAACCTCGACGCCCTGGCGCGATCGGAGGCCGTCGAGGCTCAGCCCCCCTCGGCGCCGCGCACGGCCGAGAACGCTGTGCGCGGCGGCCGCGGCGACGTCCACGCCGATCCCGCGCTCACGGACGAGGCCCGGCCCCTGGTCGGCGCTGAGCCTGAGGTGATCGCCGAGCCTCATGACGCCGGGGGGCGGGGCGGCGAGGGGGCGACGAGGCGCGAGGCGCGCGAGCTCGAGGCGGAGCGGGAGCGGCCGCTGGTCGTGGACCAGGTGGCGGACGTCGAGCGCACGCCGGCGGAGCGCGAGCTAGAGCACGAGACCACCGCGGCGGCGGCCGAGCGTGAGCCGATCGCCGGCGTGGAGGAGCACAGCGTCGAGCTGGGACATGCCGAGCCGGACGTCGACGTCGAGGCCCTGGAGGAGCCGGCAGCCGTCCTCGGGCCCTCACCTCAGGCTGCGCCTGAGGTCGAGCCCGAGCCCGAGCTGCAGCTCGACGAGGTGACGGAGGCCGTGGGGGTCGAGCCGGAGCTGGTCGACCAGGTGGCACAGCCCGTCGTCGAGCCGGTGGTCGACGAGGTAACGCACACGCCGGAGCCTGTCGAGCAGCTCGCCGAGGGCGACAGCAACGCCGAGACGAAGGCGGCGGCGCTGGAGGCGGAGGACCGGGCGCGAGCTGAGGAGGAGACGCGCCAGGCGGAGGAGCACGCGCGCCAGGCGGAGCACGAGCGCGAAGAGCAGGCCGCCCTGGATGCCCAAATCGAGCAGGAGAGCGAAGAGGCGGAGGCCGAGATAGTCGGCAGGATCGAGCATGAGCACGAGGAGCAGCAGGCCGAGCCCGACCACCCGAGGTGGAACCACGGGGCCGAGGTCGACTCCGACCGCTCCTACAGCACCCCCGAGCCCGAGGACCGCGGGGCCGAACTCGAGCTCTAGGCGCCAGCCGACCTCATCGCTCGGCGGCGAGCTCCCGATCGATCGCCCGGAGAAAGGGCACCAGCTCCTCCCCGCGGAGCGCGGATCGCCATAGCCCCTCGAACGTCTCCGTGTACCGGGCGAGGTTGGCCTGGTCTCGGAGCCGCACATCCGCGCCAGGCAGCTCGACGACGACGACGTCGCCGATGATGTCGAAGCTGGTCACCGAGTACGCCTGGACGGGGGTGGCCGTCGGGAGTACGCCCACCTCGAGGTGGGCGAACCCGACGGCCAAGGCGAGGATCCGGTCCACCTGGCCGCGCAGGACGGAGGCTGGCGCTACGCGAGCCCTGACCGCCGCCTCCGTCATGAGGAACCGCAGGCGGCGGGCGGGGTCGTAGAGCAGCTGCTGGCGCTGCAGCCGGCCCGCGATGAGCCCCTCCGGGTCAGGGAGATTCGGCGCGAGCACCGCCAGCATGGAGCGGGCGTACTCGGCGGTCTGCAAGAGGCCCGGCACCAAGGCCAGCTGGTAGACCGCGATCTCCTTCGCCGCAGCCTCGAGTGCGCCGTAATCCTCCTGTGCCGATCGCTGGCCCCGTCGCTGCCGGACCCGCAGCGAGGTGTACTCGGTCTGGAGCTCGTCCAGATGGTCGAGGAGCTCCGCCCTCGCATCACCCGATAGACCCAGCGCGTCAGCCACCCGGGTGAGCGTCTCCGACGTAGGCGTCACCCGAGCCGACTCGATCTTCGAGATCGCTGACTGGCCTAGCCCACTCCGAGCGCCTAGCTCGGTCTGATCAAGCCCGGCGGCCTTCCGCTGCCGGCGCACCAGCGCGCCGAGTTCGACGCGCTGCCGTTCATAGGGCGTGAGCGGCGCCGTCCCCTCTCCCTGGGGGTTCGTAGGACGGCGCGCGCTCACGATGACCAGATCGACGTCTCAGCCAACGGACACCGGTGCTGACATAGCCGGCACCACCTGACGGCGAAGGGCCGCCAGGTACTCGCGGAGCGTGACCGCCTCGCGAAGCGCAACATCTCGCAGCGCCCGATAGCGTGCCACCTCGGCGGATCCGGTCACCAGCTCTACGCCGGTCAACCGGTACTCGCTGTCGTACGCCATCTCAACTCCGATGCTGTCATCGAAGAGCCAGAAGTCGGGAGGCTGCCCTCCGAAGACCGCTGCGAGGTCCTCGGTCTGGAGGATGCGGATGTCCTCGCCGGCGCGGGCGTTGTAGACGTAGTGCCAGTCGATCTCGTACCGCAGGTACGTGTTCGGTGGCCCCTCGAAAGCGTGGACCCGCGCCCACTCCTTCCCGCTCGCCTTCGCCGCGCCGACGAGGCCCTCGTACGGGCTTGGCGCCGACGCGCGAGGGGGAAGCGGATCTCCGGCGAGGTAGCTCCGGATCGTCTCCGTCTCGGCGTCAGAGGTGTAGCGGGGAAGCGCCTCGAGCCGAAAGACTGACCGATCGAAGCTGCGCATCAGGTCGTAGACGACCTTCAGCATCTCGCCTTCGGTCACCTGGCGCGCTCCCGGAGCAGATCGGCGGCCCGCAGGAGCATGTCCGTCGGGATCTCGACCAGCGTCTCGTCCGCCGCGATGGCGCTGGCCGTCGACGCGCTCTCCTCGTCGACCCGGGCGCCCTGCGCGACCAGCGTGCCCCGATCCGTGAGGTAGATCCGCGGGCAACCGCCATCGCCCGAGTCGCCGTACAGGTAGGTCAGCTTCATCACGTTCTCCAGCGCCGCCCCCCGCTGATCGAGGGTCGCGTGGCTCCGAGTATTGCAGCGCATGCCCGCACGCGCCAAGCACGAAGTGAGAATGCCGTCACACTACTCTCTACTATATGCGAATATTGCTCTATAGTCTCAGACAACGGGGAGGGGTCATGAGTGACCCCTCCCCCCAGGAGGGGAGCGCATGGCCAAGGGCCCAGGAGCGGGGCAGAGCCGTAGGGGGAGGCTGATCCTCTGGGCCGCCTTCGGGGCGCTCATGGTCGCGTCCACGCTCGTGTGGTCGGCCGGACAGGTGGCCGGACTCGTGGCGCACGGCTCCTGGCCACACGTCAGCGTGCTCTTCGGCGTCGTCGAGCTGGTCCGCCTCTGCACGGACCCCGGCGCCCCGGTCGCGCCGGGCGTGCCCGGGGCCGTTGGCTTCTGGCTCCTCTTCGTCCTCCAGGCCGTCGTCATCGCCGTGCTGGCCGTGACCGTCCGCCGCCTGGTCGACCGCCGGCGCGGCAAGACCTGGGCGCCGCCGAACGCAGCGGGCCCCGACACCTACCAGCCGTTCATCGACGTCTACCGGAGGAGCATGCAGTGACAGCTCAGTCGACCCCCACCGGAGGCAGCCCGGGCCCCAGCGCTCCGGACGATATCTGGCCTCTGCCGTGGGACCTCGACCGCATTGATGCGGGTGAGCTCCGCGCCACCTACCTCGACCTGGCGCGCTTCGTCGGGTGGCTCCGCGACTGCGGCCTCGACGTCCCGACGTGCTGGTACATCGACGGCGGCCTCACGCGCCGCCTGGCCGCGCTCCGCTTCTGGTGGGACGCAGTCCACACCGCCGAGGCGCCGGCCAAGTTCGCGTTCGAGTGGTGGGGGATGCTCGACACGCTGCGGCCGGAGTTCGGCCGCCTCGCCCACTCGGGCGGGAGGCGGCCGAACCCCGACCGGCCCTACGAGCTGCTCGAACCACCGTCCTTCGAGGACTTCGTCGCGGCTGCCGTGCTGGACCGCCGGGAGAACGGACGAGGGCTCATGCCGTGGTGATCACCACGGGTCCCGCGGGCCTCCTCGAGCTTCGCGACCGCGCCCACGACCGGGTCCAGCGCGCACTCGTCCGCCCCGGACGGCTCCCGCGGCTTCGGCCGCCCCTCCCGACGCTCGACGGACGCCGGTACGGCCTCGACGGCCAGCGAGCGTACATGGGCTCGCTGGACGGAACGTGGATCCAGGCGCCCCGGCAGACGTCGGTCGTCGTCATCGCCGCGCAGGGCGCCCGCAAGACCCGCGCCGTGGTCATCCCGAACGTCGCGCAATGGGACGGCTGCGTCGTCAGCACCACGACCAAGGGCGACGTGCTCCGCCACAGCTTCGCCGCCCGCACCCGCCGCGGCAAGGTGTGGGTCTTCGACCCCCTCGGCATCATCCCCGTGCTGCCCGACGGCGTGCATCGCCTCCAGTGGTCGCCGCTCCGCGGCTGCAAGAACGCCGAAGTAGCTCGCCTCCAAGCGCAGCGGCTCTGTCAGGACGCCGGCAAGGGGAGCACGGATCGCACCCACTGGAAGACCCGCGGCACGCAGCTACTCTCCGCGCTGCTCCACGCAGCGGGGCTCGCCGGCTACCCCATGTCGACGGTGGTGGAGTGGGTCGACAAGACCAGCCTCGACCAGGCACAGCAGATCCTCCTCCATCACAAGAACGTGCGCACTTGGGGCGTGCTCGAGGGCATCAAGAACACGCCCGAGCGCGAGCGCGGCTCGTTCTGGTCCGCGGTGACCGGCATCCTCGCACCGTTCCACTCCGACGTCGTCCTCAACAGCGCGGACGCCGCCGGCGGGTGCGCTTTCGAGCCGATCGAGTTCCTCGCCGGCGGCAACACCGTGTACATCGTCGCGCCGAGCGACGCGCAGATCGACGCCGCGCCGCTCATCGTCGGCCTGGTCGAGGAGATCCGCACCGCTGCGCGCTACGTCAGCGATCAGCTCGGCGGCGAGCTCCCGATCCCGCTGCTCCTCGCCCTCGACGAGGTGTGCAACCTCTGCCCGCTCGAATCGCTGCCGACCATCATCTGGGAGGCGCGCGCTCGCAACATCGTCGTGATCGCCGTCTTCCAGGCGGTCGGCCAGGCCGTCGCCCGCTACGGACGGGACATCGT
>JAXDIC010000227.1:0-5556 GCA_034664185.1 Thermoleophilaceae bacterium | reverse complement strand
CGCGCAGGTCACGAAGCTGGACGCGCACACGATGGAGTTCAGGTTCGCGCCCGCGGCGATCGGCAACCCCGCCAGGTACGGCATCGCGTTCGTCGAGGAGGGCTCGAACGCGAAGGGCCTCGTGTTCTTCGACCGGGCACCGGACAAGGGGTTCCTGAAGCACAAGCTCAGCGGCACGCCGTGACCGACGCGTTCGTCCTCGGCGGCGTCCGAACGCCTGTGGGGCGCTACGGCGGCTCGCTCTCGCACATTCGCACCGATGACCTGCTGGGCCAGACGATGGTCGCGGCGTGCGAGCGGGTGGGCGTCCCGCTGGACCGGATCGAGGACATCGCCGCGGGGTGCGTGAACTCCGCCCACGAGGGGATGGGGGACATCGCGCGCTGGGCCGCGCTGGCCGCGGGCTTCCCGGACTCGGTGCCGGCCGCCACGCTCAACCGGTTCTGCGCCTCGTCGCTCAGCGGCGCGATCTCGATCGCCCACGCCATCCGCAGCGGCGAGCTGGGGGTCGGTCTGGCCGGGGGAGTCGAGTCGATGTCGCGCTCGGGCTGGGCGCTGATGAAGGGCGATGCGCCGTTCATGCCGCGCGGGCCGGTGTTCATGCTCGACACGATGTGGGCGGGCGCGGGCGGGCCGCCGCATCCAAAGCTGCTCGGCGAGAACGCCTACGTCGAGATGATCAAGACCGCCCAGAACGTGGCCGACCGATACAGCCTGACGCGCGAGGAGATCGACGCCTTCGCGCTGCGGTCCCACCAGCACGCGGCCGCCGCGCGCGCATCGGGCCGACTGGCCCGCGAGATCCAGCCGGTCGAGATCCCCGGCGATCGAAAGAACCCCGCGCGCACGTTCGAGCACGACGAGCACATCCGCGACGACACGAGCGCGGAGCGCCTCGCCGCGCTGCCACCACAGCCGAACACCACGCAGATGACCGCGGGCAACTCCTCACCGCTGTCCGACGGAGCCAGCGCGGTGGTGATCGCGAGCGGCGAGCAGGCCGAGCAACTGGGCGTCGAGCCGCTGGCGCGCGTCGTGGCGTCGGCGACGCACGCGCTCGACCCGCAGGTGATGGGCATCGCGCCCGCGTTCGCGATTCCGCAGGCGCTCGCGCGCGCCGGCCTGGCGCCCGCCGAGGTCGACCTGTGGGAGGTCCACGAGGCGTTTGCCGCCCAGGCACTCGGGGTGCTGCGCGAGCTGCCCCGCCAGCTCGACGGCTTCGAGGTCCCCGACGAGCGCCTGAATCCCAACGGCGGCGCGGTGGCCATCGGCCACCCGTTCGGCTCGTCCGGCACGCGCTACGTCCTGACCCTCGCCACCGAGCTTCGCCTGCGCGAGGCCCGCTACGGCGTCCTCGGCGTGTGCGTCGGGTCGGGCCAGGGAGTGGCGCTCGTGCTGGAGAACCCGAGCGCGGCGTAGGTCACGACCGGGAACGCCGTCTCCGACGATGGCCGACTTCATCTCCCGGGCGTTTGGCGGCCGCCGGCGTACGCCGGAGGGCCTGGAGGGAAGGGTCCCGCCGGGCCAGTACTACGAGCAGGGCTTCCCCGTCCTCACAGCCGGCCCCACGCCGAGGATCGCGACGGAGGAGTGGAGCTTTCGGATCGACGGGATGGTGGCCGCGCCGCGCTCGTGGACGTGGGACGAGTTCTCCCAACTTCCGTTCGAGGAGATCCCCTGCGACATCCACTGCGTCACCAAGTGGTCGAAGCTGGCCACGAGCTTCGGCGGCGTCTCGGTGGACGCGCTCCTGGAGGCGGCGGAGCCGCAGGGGGCCTACGCCATGGCCCACTCGTTCGGCGGCTACACGACCAACCTGGCGCTGAGCGACCTGACAGGCGGAAAGGCGTGGGTCGTGACCCAGCACGAGGGCGAGCCGCTGCCGCGCGAGCACGGCGGCCCCGCCCGGCTGCTGGTCCCGCACCTGTACTTCTGGAAGAGCGCGAAGTGGGTCGCCGGCCTGCGGGTGATGGACCACGACGAACCCGGCTTCTGGGAGCAGAACGGCTACCACAACCGCGGCGACCCCTGGAAGGAGGAGCGCTATTGGGGGGACTGACCGCAGTTGAGCAGCGCGCGCCCGGCCGCTGGCAGGTGGCGACCGTGGCCGCGATCAAGCGCGAGACCCCGCGCGTGAAGTCGTTCCGGTTCGAGCTGCCGATGTGGATGCCCCACCTGCCGGGCCAGCACTACGACGTCCGGCTGACGGCTCCCGACGGCTATCGGGCCCAGCGCTCGTACTCGGTTGCCTCATCGCCGCTCGACGAGGGCGAGATCGAGCTGACGATCGACTGCCTGGCCGACGGCGAGGTATCGCCCTACTTCCACGACGTGGTCGTGGAGGGCGACCAGGTCGAGGTGCGCGGCCCGTTCGCGTCGTACTTCGTCTGGCGCGGAGAGTCGCCCGCTGTGCTCGTCGGCGGTGGGTCGGGCGTCGTGCCGCTCATGGCCATGCTGCGCCACCGGCGCCGGATGCTGCCGGAGCTCCCGATGCGGCTCGTCTACTCGGTGAGGTCGGGCGAGGACGTCATCTACTCCGACGAGCTTGGCGACGACGCTCTGCTGACCTTCAGTCGCGAGCCGCCGGCGGGCTGGGGCGGCCACAGCGGGCGGATCGACGCGGAGCTGATCGGCGAGGCCGCCGACGGCGCGGCGATCGCCTTCGTCTGCGGCTCGAACGCGTTCGTCGAGGCCGCGTCGGACCTGTTGCTGGAAGCCGGCTTGGATGCGTCGCGGATCCGAACCGAACGGTTCGGGCCCACGTCGTAAAGACCGTTCAGGGAATGTCGCGCGGCTCGCCCGGGTCGGGCGCGGGCTGGTCGCCGTGCGGGCTTCCACGCTCGAGATGGGGCGGCTCGCTGTCGACGCCCTCGAACTCGTTGGGGGGGTCGGGGACGTCGACAGAACCCGCCGGTGGCGCGCCCGCGCGGCGCCGCCGCAGAGCGTCCCAGCAGCGGTCGAGCTCGGACCGAACGGTCTCGAGTCGCGCATGTTCATCGGCCGACAGGCCGTCATGGCCCGCGGCTTGCCACAGCCGCTCCTCCTCCTCGACCAGCTGCTCGATTCGATCCCGGATCGGTGACTCGTCCATCGTGAGATACGATCCTACGGGGTGTCCGCCGTGGGCCGGGCTCAGCTCGCTGCCGGCACCACGCAGAGGTCGGGACGGTCGGGCCTGTTCAGCCCGCGCCGCAGCGACAGGAACGCGACGCTTCCGACCAGCAGCGGCAGCCAGAAGAGCACGATCCGGTAGGCAAGCACCGCCGCCGCGGTGACGGCGACCGGTGTGCCGTACAGCACGAACGTCCCGAGCAGACCGCCGTCGATCCCGCCGAGTCCGCCCGGAATCGGCAGCAGTCCGCCGAGCTGGCCGATCAGATACGCCATGAGCACTACGCCGATGTCCGGCGAGTAGCCGAACGCGTGGAAGGCGGCCCACAGGACGGCGTTGTCCCAGGCCCAGTAGCCGATCGCGCCGACGAATACGAGCGGGTCTCCGGCGCGAAGGATGGACAGCGACTCCTCCACGCCGCCGACCAGATTTCGCCGCGCCGCCGACAACGCGGTGGCGACTCGCCCCGCGCCCTCGGTCGGTCCTGAGCCGGGTCCAAGGCGCGGCATCAGCAGCGCGCCGGCGACCACGGCCAGCGCGGCGACGGCGGGGAGCACCGTGAGCAGGAGCGACTCGGGCGGGCCGATGACGCGTGTGGCCATTAGGACGCCCACCACCGCGACCGCCACGAAGTTGACCGCTCCCTTGATCAGGAAGAACGCGACGGAGCGCCGCGCGATCTGGTCGGCCGGCATGCCGCCCTGGTGGAGGACCCAGGCCCCCAGCGCCAGCCCGCCGATGCCGCTGGCGGGCACTATCGATCCCATGCCCAGCTCGGACCAGCCGAGCTCCCAGGAGGTGCGCAAGCGCATGTGCCGGCAGAAGATCGGGCGGAACATCAGCACGTAGGACACGCACGACAGCGCCTCGAGCATCACGGCCAGCACGAGCCATCCGGGGCGTGCGTCGCGCAGAAGGTTGCGTACGTCGCTCAGCCCCGGCGCGAGGGCCACGACCAGTCCGAGCACGCCGATGAGCGCGACCACCGGCAGGGCGCGTCGCGCGAGCCGCTTCGGCTGGTACGCGCTCGGCATCTCGATCCCGCCCGGGGCCGGGATCGGCTCCACCGTGAATCGCGGCCGCTCGGTCACGGCGCTGGCCGGTGGTGGTTGACCACCTCGACGTTGTTGCCATCGGGATCGAGGACGTAAGCGGCGTAGTAGCCAGGGTGGTAGCGAGGGCGCTCGGCGGGTCGGCCGTGGTCGCGGTAGCCGGCCTCGGTCGCGGCCTGGTGGAAGCGCTGCACGTCGGCGTCGTCGTCGGTGGGAAACGCCAGGTGGAGGCCCTCGGTCGGCGTTCCCGGCACGAGGGAGAACGAGCCGCTCGTTCCCGCGAACTGAACGCGATCGGGCGTGTCGTCTCTCAGGCGCAGGCCGGCATGCGGCGCGATCGTCTCGTAGAAGCGCTTGGCCGCGGCCACGTCGGCCACCCGGATCCAGACGTGGTCCACGATCCCATCGCGACGCAGGGCCCCGTGGTGGACCGCCTCGGCGCTGTTCCCGTCGGGGTCGAGCAGGAACGCGCCGTAGTAGTCCTCGCGGTACTCCGGCCTGGGGCCCGGCTCGCCGTCGTCGGTGTAGCCGGCCCGGGTGCCCGTCCGCCAGAAGTCGTCGACCTGCTCGCGGGAGGGCGCCACGAAGGCCGCATGCAGTCGCCGCGTGGGCGGGTGTGCGTCATCGGACGCCGTGAGCAAGAAGTCCTGCCACTCCGAGAACGTGTCGGTGCGGTAGGTCCTGTCGATGCCCAGTGGGGTCAGGACCGTGTCGTAGAAGCGCTCCGACGCCAGCCTGTCCGCGACCCGGATCGTCACGTGGTCGAACATGGCTCCATGCCTCCATTATGGGCAGCGGCAAGCTCGCTCAAGGCATGCGGGAAGATCCGCGCATGAGCCGCACCATCGAGGTCCCCGAGTACGAGCTCCACGCGGAGGTTCGCGTCGACCCCGCGCGGACCGCGCTGGTGGTCGTCGACATGCAGAACGACTTCGTCAGCGAGGGCGGCAGCCTGCGCGTGCCGGACGCCCAGGCCACGATCCCGGTCATCGGCGGGCTGCTCGAGCTGGCCCGCGCGCACGGGATGCGCGTCGTCTACAGCCAGGACACGCACCGCGACGGCGATCCGGAGTGGCAGATCTGGCCCGAGCACGCTCGCGAGGGCAGCTGGGGCTGGGAGATCGTCGACCAGCTGGCGCCGGCCGCGGACGAGACCGTGATCCGCAAGGTCCGCTACGACGCCTTCTACGGCACGCCGCTGGACCACCTGCTTCGCCTCTGGGGCGTCGACACGCTGGTGATCTGCGGCACGGTGGCCAACATCTGCGTGCACTACACGGCCGCCAGCGCGGCGCTGCGCTGGTACGACGTGGTGATCCCGCGCGACGCCACCTCGGCGCTGGAGCCGTTCGACCTGGAGTCGTCGCTGCGCCAGACGGCGTTCCTGTTCGC
>JAXDIC010000193.1:0-3185 GCA_034664185.1 Thermoleophilaceae bacterium | reverse complement strand
GTCGTCGTCCGCGAGCGGGTCCCCGCCAGGCGCCGCGGGCACCGCGGGCAGCTCGTGGGGCGCCCGCGCGAGGCGCTCGATCAGGAGCTGGCTGATCGGTCCGCGCGGGCTCGGCAGGGCGGGGGCGGATGTCGGCGCCAGCACCTTCACGGTCGCTCCGGCACATTATGCGCGCTGGCCACCGAATGGGTCACGTTTCCTCCAGGAAACGGGTAGCCAGGCTCTCCACGACGGCGCGCAGGTCGCCGTCCCGGCCGGCTTCGCGCTGGCGGTCGGCGCCGTTCGCCGCGGTCAGCTCGCCGGCGGCCGCCAGCTCGTCGGCGCAGCCCAGGCTGGCGGCCACCGGAGCGAGCTGGTCGAGCAGCTCGCGCAGCCGGTCGCCCGTGGCCACCAGCTCGCCGCTCTCGAGATCCGCCAGTTGCCCGTGCACGCCATCGCGCAGCGCGGCCCAGCGGTTCTCCTCGATGCGCCACGTGGGTGCCACCGGCAGCCGTTCGCCCGAATCGTGGCGGGCGGCCAACCACACCACCAGCGACTGGACCACGGCGCTCACCGCGGCGGCCTCGCGCACCGTCGTCTGGGTGTCGGGCACGCGCACCTCCAGCGTGCCGTGGATCGGGTGCGGGCGCAGCTCCCACCACCACACGCGGGGGTCGTGGACGGTGCCCGCGCGCTCGCCCCAGGCCAGCTCGGCGGCGAAGCCGTCAAGGCTCTCGATCGCCGGCGGCACCCCCTGGCGCGGAAGCTGCTCGGCGATCTTGGGCCGCACGCTGGCCAGGCCCGTGTCCTCGCCCGCGTGGTACGGGGAGTTGGCGGACAGCGCCAGGAGCTCGGGCAGGTAGGAGCGCAGGGCGTTGTAGACGGCCAGCGCCCGTTCCGGTCCGGGCACGGCGACGTGAACCTGGAAGGCGAAGACGAGCTGCCGGCGGGCGACGCGGCCGTACGCCTCGAGCGTGCGGTGGTAGCGCTCGCCGGCGTTCACCTCGCCCTCGACGGCCGCGAACGGGTGCGCGCCGGCGCCGGCCAGCCGAACGAGCCCCGACGCCGCGGCCGCCAGGTCGCGCCGAGCCGTGGCCAGGAACGCCGTCGCGTCCGCCACGGACTCGAACGGCGGCGACACGATCTCGATCTGCGCGGCCGGCAGCTCCAGCTTGAAGCGCGGATCGCCCGCGGTGCGCTCGAGCAGCTCGGAGGCGCGCGGCACCAGGTCCAGCGTGGCGGGGTCGAGCAGCATCAGCTCCTCCTCGATGCCGACCGTGAACGACCGTGGGCGCTCGAACGCGGCGCGTATTCCCGCGGCGCTGGATCGGGTAGAAGCTCCGGTCATGGAGGCGACGATGAGGCTCGTGGTCATGCCCGGGGTGTTCCGGCCCCGCAGCGACTCCTGGATGCTGACGGAAACGCTGGCCGGCCTGCGCCTCGAGGCCGGGACCGAGACGCTCGACCTGTGCACGGGCAGCGGCGTGGCCGCCATCGCCGCGGCGCGCGCGGGCGCTTGGGCCACCGCCGTGGACGTGTCGCGCCGGTCGGTGCTCACCGTCCGGCTGAATGCCCGGTTGAACGGGGTCTCCAGCAACCTCGTCGCGGTCCGCGGGGACCTCTTCTCGGGCCTCCGGGACCGCAGCTTCGACGTCATCACCTCCAACCCGCCCTACGTGCCGTCGCGCGACGACCGGCTGCCCGCGCGCGGTCCGTCGCGCGCCTGGGAGGGCGGTCGCGACGGCCGGGCGGTGCTCGATCGGATCTGCGCCGGGGCGCCCGAGCGACTCCGCCCGGGCGGACGCCTCCTGCTGGTGCACTCCTCGCTGTGCGGCACCGACGAGACGCTGGAGCGGCTCGCCCGCGCGGGCCTGGACGCACGGGTGGTCAGGCGCGAGCGGGGACCGCTGGGGTCGCTCATGACGCGCCGCGCGGCGGAGCTGGAGCGCCGCGGGCTGCTCGCGCCGGGGCGGCGCGAGGAGGAGATCGTGGTGGTCGAGGGTCGGCGGCCGGCCTAGAGGAAGCGCTTACTCCGGCGTGATGTAGGCGCCGGAGAGGCCACCGTCGACCAGGAACGTGGACGCCGTGACGTAGGACGAGTCGTCGCTGGCCAGGAACAGCGCCCCCTGCGCAATCTCGCGCGCGCGCGCGAAGCGGCCGAGCGGGAGGTGCACCAGCCGCCGCGCGGCCTTCTCCGGGTCCTTCGCGAACAGCTCCTGGAGCAGCGGCGTGTCCACCGGTCCCGGGCAGAGGGCGTTGACCCGAACGCCGCGGCGGCCGAACTCCACGCCCAGCTCGCGCGACAGCGCCAGGACGCCCCCCTTCGAGGCGGTGTATGAGATCTGCGAGCTGGCCGCGCCCATCACGGCGACGAACGAAGCCGTGTTGATCACCGATCCTCCGCCCGTCTCCAGCAGGTGCGGGATGCCGTGCTTGCAGCACAGGAAGACGCTGCGCAGGTTGACGTCCTGCACGCGCTGCCAGGCCTCGACCGAGGTGTCGAGCACCGACACGTCGTCGGGCGGGGAGATGCCCGCGTTGTTGAACAGCACGTCGATGCGGCCGAACCGCTCGCGACTGCGGCGGTACATCTCCTCGACCGCCGCCTCGTCGGCCACATCGACCTCGAGGGCCACCTCGCCCGGCGAGTCCGGGCTCAGGTCGACGCCCACCACGGTCGCGCCCTCCTCGGCGAACAGGCGGGCGCTCTCGCGGCCGATGCCGCTGGCGGCGCCGGTGATCACGCAGACCTTTCCGTCCAGGCGGCCCATCAGTCGGTCGCGTAGTAGACGGACTTGAGCTCGGTGTAGTGCTCGAGCGCGTGCGGGCCGAGCTCCCGCCCGACGCCCGACTGCTTGAACCCCCCGAACGGCGTGGACACCCGCACCGAGGTGTTGGAGTTGATCGACAGCACCCCGGTCTCGATCGCCCGCGCCACGCGCAGCGCCCTCGCCCCGTCGCGCGTCCAGATCGACCCCGACAGCCCGTACATCGTGTCGTTGGCCAGCGCCACCCCGTCGGCCTCGTCGTCGAACGCCATCACGCACGCGATCGGCCCGAATATCTCCTCGGTCGCCGCGCGCGATCCGCGCTCGACGGGCGCCAGCACGGTGGGCGCGAACCAGTAGCCGGGGCCGCCGGGTGCCTCCCCGCGTATGGCCACCCGCTCGCCGTCGGCGAGGAACGACGCCACCGACTCGCGCTGG
>JAXDIC010000178.1:0-11665 GCA_034664185.1 Thermoleophilaceae bacterium | reverse complement strand
GACCGGGCGCACGAGATCTCCCGCCTGCGCTCGTCGATCGCCGC
Source organism: Thermoleophilaceae bacterium (assembly GCA_034664185.1). Taxonomy (GTDB): domain Bacteria; phylum Actinomycetota; class Thermoleophilia; order Solirubrobacterales; family Thermoleophilaceae; genus AC-37. The sequence goes on along the minus strand of JAXDIC010000178.1, from coordinate 11,621 downwards.
GCGTGCCGGCTCGCTGGTCGACGGACTCGAGGGAGCGGAGCTGACCAGGACCCGGCTCGAGGAGCTCGTCGCCGCGCTTGGCGACGCCGCCGACGGGCTGCTGGAGGAGGTCGGCGTGCAGCCCGACCAGGCGGAGAACCCGGGTCCGGCGGCTCGGGATCAGGGCAGCGATCACGCGACCGGCGCGGACGACGTCGGCGGCGCGGTCGCCTACGAAGGCCCGATCCCCGAGGGTGCGCCCATGGCCCGTCGTCCGAAGCGGGCCCGCCAGGCGCGCTTCGCGGCCGTGCTCATGGCCATCCAGGGGCGCGAGCGCGACGACGTGGAGGACCACCTCGTGCGCGAGTACGGCGTGGCCGACTGCGATCAGCTGCTGGACGACGTGTTCGGCAACGCCGACGCGAAGGCCTAGCGCTCTTCTAAGGGCCAGCCAGGAACTCCGCCACGCGGCGGCATTCGGCCTCCAGCGTGTGCTCGCGGACGCGCCGAAGGCCGGCGTGCACCAGCCGCTCCCGAAGCGCAGGATCCGCCGCGATCCGCGCGAGCTCGGCCGCGGGGCGCTCGGCGTCCCCCGGCGCGACGAGCAGGGCGGCGTCGCCGGCCGCGGCGGCCACGCCCCCCACGTCGGTCGCCACCACGGGCAGTCCGGCCGCGAACGCCTCGAACAGCACCTGGGGCAGGCCCTCTGTCCACGAGACGTGCAGGAGGGCGTGGCTTCGGCGATACAGCTCGGGCAGCCCGCCGTCGATCGGCACGTAGCCGCGCAGGTCCGCGGCGCCGGCCACGCCCAGCTCGTGCAGCCGTGCGCGGAGCTCGTCCTCGAGCGGACCCTCGCCGGCCACCACCAGGCGCCAGCGCGGGTCGCGCTCGCGCAGCCGGGACAGCACGTCGGCCAGGAGGAGTGGGTTCTTCTCGCGATCGAGTCGTCCCACGCTGAGCGCCGTCAGCTCGCCCTGGTAGTCGCGACCGGCCGCTTCCTCGGGCGAGACGATCTGGTCCTCTGAGACCAGTGACACCGTTATCGGCAGCACCCGGCTGGCGCGGGCGTAGCGCTCCGCCAGATCCGGGCCGACCACCACGACCGGCCAGCGGCGAGCCATCGCGCGATACGCACCCTCCAGGAGCAGCGCGGCCGCGTGCACCCAGCGCCGGCCCGGATGGCGGCTCTTGACGTAGCGCGGCAGGTCCTGCCGGACGCCCAGTGCCACGCGCCGCCCGCGCGCCGCGGTGAGGGCGGCGAAGAGGATCGACAGCGCGTAGGGCCCCAGGAGCCACGCCGTGTCCACGTCGCGCAGAACGTGCCAGAAGCGCCGCAGCGACCGGACCATCGCCGGCACCGACTGGTGGACGTCGACGAGACTCGAGTAGTGGGGGAGGGCGACGAACTCCACGTCGTCGGGAAGGCGGTAGTGGGACGCGCCCGAGCGCGGGTCCAGGCGTCCCACGATGACCAGCCGCTCCACGTGCGGCGCAAGCGCGGCCAGGAAGAGGGCGAAGGCGCGCTCCGCGTACACGGCGTCGCCGTCGCGGCGGTAGACGTAGTCGGTGTAGACGGCGAGCCGCACGGTTGACTAGCCGGAGCCCCGGCGCGCGAGCTGGGCCAGCGCCGCGAGCGGCGGTCCGAAGCGCGCCGAGCCGGCCAGGAAGCCGAAGCCCCACGTGCCGTGCATGACCACGAAGACGACGGGCAGCGCCGCCGCGTCCGCCGCCCCCGCCTCCGGCAGCGCCCGGGCGCTGGTGCCCGCCACCGCGACGGCGTAGGCGCCCAGCGCGGCGCGCGCGAGGGTGCGAAGCGGCCGCGGCGCTACCAGCGACCCCGCGACGGCCAGCGCGAGGGCGGGCGCGAACAGCTGGCGCGCCCCGAGGCTGTCGGGATGGCGCGACGCGGTGCGGGCACGGTAGTTGCCGTAGCGCCAGTACTGGCGCGCGAGCCCGCGCAGGCTGTTGCGCGGGACGTAGCGTGCGGCAAGCTCGGGGATCGAGACGATCCGGCCGCCGGACCGCAGGATGCGAGCGGCCAGCTCCGAGTCCTGGTTGATCGGCCAGCCCTCGTCCCACCCGCCGTGGCGCTCGACGGTCTGGCGGTGCCACATGCCCGCGAAGACGCCGGTGTCCAGCTCGCGCTCGCCGTCGTCCTGGCCGGTGCCCCAGCGCGCGGACCCTCCGGTGCCGAGCCAGGAGTGCAGCGCGAGGGCCACGCGGCGCGACCAGGCGTCGGTGCCGTATGGCACCTGCGGGCCGGCCACCCACACCACGTCGCCGCGCCGCAGTCGCTCGACGCCGCGGGCGATGTAGTCCTCGGGGTAGAAGGTGTGGGCGTCCATCCGGACGATGTAGTCGCCGCGCGCGTGGCGCAGCCCGACGTTGAGCCCCGCGGTGGACGAGCGCCCGGGGTTGTCGAACACGCGGATGCGCGGGTCGGAGGTCGCCAGCTCCTCGAGGATGGCCTTCGTGCGGTCCTCGGAGCGGCCGTCCATGAACAGGAACTCGACCTCGCCGTCGAATCGCTGAGCGCGCATCGCCGCGACCGTGTCGCGGATGTGGCGCTCCTCGTTGAGGACCGGGACCAGGACGCTGGCGTCGACGGTCATCGGCGCCACGATAGGGCGGTGGCGGGACCGATCGGGTAATCCCGGCCGCCCCCGGTGCCGATGCATTCGGGGACGATGGCTGCCGGCGGCACACAACCGAACGGTGCTCCGCGCCCCACTTCGGAGCTCGACGTCCCCGGGGGCTCCTACCATGAGGGGCGCATGGCTACGTCCGACAGGAACGGCCGGACGGCCGAATGGCTGCGTCCGCGGCTCGAGCAGCAGGGACTCCAGCGCTACGTCAACACGATCCGCGAGCGGATCAGGCTGATCGTCGCGGTCACCCTGCTCACCACAGCGGCGGCGGTCATCTACGTCGTCGTCGCCCCCAAGCAGTACACGGCGCAGTCGGACATGCTCGTCACGCCGTCGCCTTCGGGCGATCCGGCCACCGACGGCCTCCCGCTCATCAAGGTCTCCAGCGACCCCACCCGCGACGTGGAGACGGCCGCCAGGCTGATCGTCAACCGCGACGTCGCCCTCCGGGTCAAGAGCGACCTCAACCTCTCCGACAGCCCGGAGTCGCTCACGAACCGCGTCACGGCCCTGCCCGTCGCGCAGAGCAACATCGTCTCGATCAGTGCCGTCGGCGACTCCCCACGGCAGGCACAGCAGGTCGCCAACGGGTTCGCCCAGGGCGTCATCGAGGTGCAGACCGACCAGCTCCACCGCGCCCTCGACAAGAAGATCGCCAACCTTCAGGCGCAGATCCGCGCGCTCGGGCCCACCGCCCGCTCCAACACGACCCCCGGGTCGCTCGCCGCCCAGCTGGCGGCGCTCCAGGCGCTGCGCAGCGGCGACGACCCAACGCTCAGCGTCGAGACCCGCGCCGCGCTTCCCACCGGCGCCTCGTCGCCGAAGAAGAAGCTCAGCATCATCGCCGGCGTCCTCGCGGGCCTGATCCTGGGCATCGGCAGCGCGTTCGCGCTGCAGGTCCTCGATCCGCGACTGCGCCGGGAGGAGCAGCTGCGCTCCCTCTACGGCCTGCCCGTCCTCGGCCGCATCCCGCGCGAGTCGCGCCGCGGCAACCAGCGGGCGCTGGCGCCGGAGCGGCTCTCCCCGGCCACCCTCGAGTCCTACCGCACCCTGCGCGCCACCCTGGCCGCGTCGCGCGGGCGCAATGTCACGGGGGCCCCCGCCGTGCTGGTCACCAGCCCGTCGCCGTCGGAGGGCAAGAGCACCACCGCCATCAACCTGGCCTCCTCGCTCGCCCTCGCGGGCAACACCGTCATCCTGATCGAGGCCGACCTGCGCCGGCCGGCCATCGGCGACGCGCTCGGCGTCAGCGCGGAGCACGGCACCGGCTCCGTCCTCCTCGGAACGGCTGACCTCGAGGAGGCCCTGGTCGAGACCAAGGCCTACGGCCGCTACCTGCGCCTGCTGCTCGCGGACAAGGGCAGCGGCGCCAGCGGCTTCATGGCCGACCAGCTGTTCCTGCCGGCCGCGCGCACCCTGGTCGAGGACGCCAAGGGGCTGGCCGACTACGTCATCGTCGACTCGCCTCCGCTCAGCGAGGTCATCGACGCCCTGCCGCTGGCCCAGCAGGTCGACGAGGTGCTGGTCGTCGTCCGCCTCGGCCGCACCCAGCTGCTCAAGCTCCAGAACCTGGCCGAGCTGCTCGACCGGCACGAGATCGAGCCGGTCGGGTTCGCGGTGGTCGGTGTCCAGGCCACCGGCGAGGGCTACTACTACACCCCCACCAGCACGCCTGCCGAGCGCGGCCGCACCCGCGCGCCGCAGGGCGCGGCGCCGCGCGCCTAGGGCCCCCGCCCGCGATGGCGGCGCGCCTCGACCTCTCGCACAAGGGCTGGCAGGCGGCTCTCGCCGCCATCGCGGTCCTGCTCGGGCTGGCGGCCGGCGTCGATCCTCGCATCGCCCTGGCGGGCGCCATCGGCCTCGGGTTCGTGGCGCTCGTCCTGGGCGACCTCACGGTCGGCCTGTGCCTGTTCGCGGTGGTCGCGTTCCTCGACGTCCTGCCGCACCTCGGCGGATCGGCGCTCAGCTTCACCAAGCTCGTGGGATTCCTGCTCGCGATCTCGTGGCTGGCCAAGGTCTCGACCAGCGAGGACAGCCGCAACGACTTCCTGGCGGAGCACCCCACGTTCTCGTTCGTGCTGCTGGTGTTCGTGGCCCTGGCGGCCGCCAGCCTGACCTGGGCGGAGTCGCCCGGCGAGGGCACCACGCCGCTCCTCCGCTACGCGCTCAACATGATCCTGTTCCTGATCGTCTTCACGGCGGTGCGTACGCCGCGCCACTTCAAGTGGACGATCGGGGCCTATGTCGCCGGCGCCGCGCTGGCGGCGGGCTACGGGGTGCTCAACCCTCCGCAGAACGTCGCCTACTACGACGTCACCAGGGTCAGCGGCACGATCGGCGACCCCAACGAGCTGGCCTCGATCCTGGTTGGCGGCACCATCCTGGCCGCCGGACTGGCGGCCGCGCTCAAGCGGGCGCCGCTCATACGGATCGGTGCCGGGCTGGCCTCGCTCCTGTGCGCGGCGGGCATCTTCCTGAGCCTCTCCCGCGGCGGCCTGGTGGCCCTCGGCTTCGCGCTCGTCGCGGCCGTCGTGGTGGCGGGGCGCTGGCGTATGCAGGCCATCTCGCTCGCCGTGGTCATCGCGATCGGCGGCTTCGCCTACTTCGGCTTCGTCGCCTCGCCCGACGCCGTCACCCGCGTCACCTCGTTCGGTCAGGGCACCGGCCGCGCCGACATCTGGACGGTGGGCTGGCGGATGGTGCAGGCGCACCCGGTCCTGGGCGTGGGCGTGGGCAACTACCGCGTCTCCTCGGTGCACTACCTGCTCCAGCCCGGTGCCCTCAAGCGCGACGAGTTCATCCTCGACACGCCCAAGGTTGCGCACAACACCTACCTCCAGGTGCTGGCCGAGCTCGGCGTCGTCGGCGCCGTGCTGTTCATCTCGATCATCCTGTTCTCGCTTGGCTGCATCCTCCGCGCGGCGCGGGTCTTCGGACGACTCAAAGACTTCACGATGGAGCTCCTGTCGCGAGCCCTGCTCGTCGGGCTGGCCGGCGTGCTGGCGGCCGACTTCTTCATATCCGAGGAGTTCAGCAAGCAGCTGTGGCTGCTGCTCGGACTCGGACCGGCCCTGCTCGCCATCGCCCACGCCACGGAGCGCGAGGCCGATCGGGACGGCCCCGTCGACGGGCGGCCCGCTGGCCGGCTCGCGCTGCCGCGCGCTCACGCGGCCTCAGCCCGCTAGCGCCTTCATCCGGCGGCGCACGCGCTTCGGCACGCGGCGCGCTACGGCCACAGCCGCGGCGGCCGCCCTGCCGCGGGCGCCGCGCACGAATATCACGGTCTCCAGGCCGTGGTCGGCGGTGGCGAAGCGGTCCTTGTAGCTCTCGCCGCCCAAGAGCAGCCGGTACTCGCGCATACCGTCGTCGAGGGCCTCGCGAATGGTGTGGTTCATCAGCACGAACCCCACGGCCTCGCGCTCGAGGGCCGGGTCGCGGCCGGCCTGGTAGTACCACTCGACTCCGCCGACGCGATATCCGAGCCACGCGGCCGCCTGGCGCCCGTCCAGCTCGAGGAGCCACAGTCGCAGCCAGCCGCGGCCGAGCGCGGCGTGCGCGAAGTCGCGGTGGAAGGCGTCGAGCGGCGGGTCGAACGCGCGCGTTCCGCTGCTCCAGCGAGCGTCGTGCAGGCGAAAGAGCGTGTCGAGGTCGGCGTCCAGGCGGTCAGGGTCGTCCGAGAGGCGAAAGCGCAGGTCGTGCTCGCGCGCGAGCTTGCGCTCGCGGCGGCGAGCCTGGTCGCGGAAGTTCTTCGAGCGCGAGGCCAGGAACGCCTCCCAGTCGCGCCCCTCCGCCTCGAGCACGGGACTGGGCTGGCGGTCCACCAGCCGCCCGCCGACCAGCTCGCGCCAGGGCTGGTCGCCGGGCAGTCGATCGAGGACCGCGAGCTGCCAGTCGCCGATACGTCCGTCCAGCGCCTGCCGCAGGCCGGCGGCGGCCAGCTGGCGGTCCGCGGGCGCGCAGATCGGAGCCAGCTGGTCCGCCGGGCCGTGGCCCACGAAGCGGACCGTGCGCGCGGGCCGGCCGGCCGCGAGGTACAGCGGCAGGATCGCCGCCACGCGCCCGTCCGGCGCCCGGCACCGGTGCAGCAGAAGCTGGCGCCCGCGGCCCAGATGGCGCCACCACGCCTCCGCCCACTCCCAGGTCGAGAAGGGGCTGCCCGCCGCCTCGGCAAGCCGGGTCCAGTCCTCGCGGGCCTCCGCCAGGTCGCCGATTGGCTCGATGCTCACGCCGGTCACGCCGCGTCGCTCCGCGCGAACAGCTCCTCGTAGAGCGCCTCGAGCCGTCGCACCGTGCCGTCGAGGTCGAACTCGGACCGCCGCCGCTCTCGCCCGCGAGCGCCCATCTCGCGCGCCCGGCCCGGGTCGCGCAGGAGCACGCCCATCGCCCGCGCCAGCGAGCCCGCGTCGCCCGGCTCCACGAGCAGGCCGTGGACCCCGTCGTCGATCAGGTCCGGAACCCCGCCCACCCTCGTCGCCACCACGGGCAGGGCCGCGTCCATGTACTCCATGAGCGCCAGGGGGCTGCCCTCGAACGACGAGGAGGAGACCGCCAGGTCGAACGCCGCCAGCAGGTCCGGCACGTCGGAGCGGTGGCCCAGCAGGATCAGGCTGCGCTCGACCCCCAGCTCGGCCGCCAGTGCCCGAAGCGCCGCTCGCTGGGGGCCCTCGCCGGCGATCACCACGCGAAGGTCGGGGACCGTGGGCAGGATCGCCGCCAGCGCGCGGACCAGCACGTCCAGCGCCTTCTGGGGCCGCAGCACGGCCACGGCGCCGGCCACGGGCGCCCCGGTCTCTATGCCCAGCTCCCGCCGCACACGCTCGCCGTCGCCCGCGGGCAGCGCGTCGATCCCGTTCGGGACGAACGTGACCTTGTCCGGGGCTATCCGCTCCACCTCGATCATCCTCCGGCGATCTTCGCGGGACACGGCGACGAACGCATCGCTGGATCGCGCGATCAGCTCGCGGTCCAGGAAGCGGCGCACGGGCTGGCCCTCGAACGACCACGTGTGCTCGTGCGCGACCAGCACCGGCACGCGCGCGAGCGGCGAGAGCGCGGCGGCCCAGACGTTCGAGCCGAACTTGTGGCTGTGCACGACGTCGATCCGCTCGCGCCGCATGAGCCGGACCAGCGGCCACCACGACCAGACCGCCAGCGTGGACTGCCGGCCCAACCCGTGGACCCGGACGCCGGCGGCCTGGAGCTCGGCGACCGCGCTCCGCGCGGCGTCGCTTGCCGGGGCGCCCTCGTTGAAGCGGCTGGCGCAGTAGAAGCTCTCGAACCGCTGGGGGTCGAGGCGCATGGCGACCTGCATGGCCAGCCGCTCGCCGCCGCCGGACGTCCCGAGGCGGTCGATGAGCGTGAGGACCCGCAGCCGCCGCTTCGTGTCCAAGGCGTCCGGCACTCGGCTATAGCCTGCCGGATCGCACAGTTGAGCGCAGACTCGTCCAAAGGCAGCCCTCCGGCCGCGCCCGCGGCGCGCCCGGGTCGCTACCGCAATCCGCTCGAGCGGTTCTTCAGCCACTCGTTCCACCTGGGGCGCGGGCGCCATGTCGACGCGGCGGGCGTGCGCGGATATCCGATCGACTTCGGCGCCAAGGCCGAGGCGCCCTCCGTCCTGCCCGGCTTCGTGCGCCAGCCGGGGCGCTACCTGTGGGTCGCCCACGTGCAGCGCGGGCTCGGCTGCTACGAGCGCTGGCTGTCCGGTGACGGCGAGCAGTGGCTGGCCGGGGCACGGGCCGCGGCCGACCTCTTGGTGGAGCACCAGGCCTCCGGGGGTCCGCACGACGGCGCGTGGGTCCAGCGGGCCCCGTACCCGCACACGTTCGTGCTGGAGCCGCCGTGGGTGTCGGGCATGGCGCAGGGGGAGGGGGCCAGCCTGCTGGTGCGCGTCCACCGGGAGACCGGCGACCAGCGCTACGCGGACGCGGCCGTCCGGGCACTCGCGCCGCTGGCGGTGCGGAGCTCGGACGGCGGCGCGTGCGCGCTCCTGGACGGGCGGCCGTTCCCCGAGGAGTATCCGACGCAGCCGCCCTCGTTCGTGCTGAACGGAGCGATCTTCGCCCTCTGGGGCCTCCGCGACGTGGCCGTGGGACTGGGCCAGGTGGAGGCCGGCCGCGCCTTCGAGCAGGGCGTGGATGCCCTGGCGGCCAGCATCCAGCGCTGGGACACCGGCGGCTGGTCGCTCTACGACCTCTTCCCGCACCGCGTACCCAACGTCGCGAGCGGCGCCTACCACGCCCTCCACGTGGCCCAGCTCGAGGCGATGGTGGAGCTGGCGCCGCGGGCGGAGCTGGCCGCCGCCGCGGAACGATTCGCCGCGTACGGCGCATCGCGGGCGAGCCGAGCGCGCGCCTTCGCTCGCAAGGCGCTGTTCCGCGTCGCGGTGCCGCGCAGCCGGCGCGCGGCGCGCATGCTTCCCTGGACCGCGGGACGGCGCGGATGAGCGACCTGCTGGTCCTCTGCTACCACGCGGTCAGCCCCGACTGGCCGGCCGCGCTGTCGATCCCCCCGGAGGCGCTGGAGCGCCAGCTCTCGCAGCTCGCGCGCCGCGGCTACCGCGGCGTGACCGTGACCGAGGCGCTCACCGCTCCGCCCGCCGAGCGCACCGTGGCTATCAGCTTCGACGACGCCTACCGCTCGGTGCTGGAGCTGGCCCGGCCCATCCTCGACCGGCTGGGCATGCGCGCGTCGGTGTACGTCGCCACCGACTGGCCCGACCGCGATCCTCCGATGAGCTGGCCGGGCATCGAGCAGTGGCTGGGCGGCCCCCACGAGAGCGAGCTGTCGTGCATGAGCTGGCTGGAGCTGCGCGGCCTTGCGGACGACGGCTGGGAGGTCGGCTCGCACACGTGCTCGCACCCTCGCCTTCCCGACCTGGACGACGGCGCGCTGGACGCCGAGCTGCGGGAGTCGCGGGCCGAGTGCGAGGACCGGCTGGGCCGCGAGTGCCAGTCGATCGCCTACCCCTACGGCGCGGTGGACGAGCGCGTGGTGGAGGCTGCTGGGCGGGCCGGGTATCGCTTCGGCGTCACGCTGCCACACGGGCTGCATACGCCACGGCCGCTGCACTGGCCGCGCGTGGGCATCTACCACGCCGATGCCCTGGCGGGGTGGCGCTGGCGTCTCAAGGTCTCGCCGGCCGTCCGAAGGCTGCGCGCGTCGCCGGGCTGGGAGACGCTCGACGGCGTCCGCCGGCGGGCCGGGTCGGTTCGGCGCGGCAGCTAGACGGCGACGGTTCGGCGCCGGTCGCCCCGCCCCACCGACGGACCTGCCCCTGTAGGTCCCGGCGGGCGCCCCACCGCCGGCCTCCCCCACGGCAGCAACGAGGGGTGGATCAGCCGTGTGTCCCTCGCCAGCGTGCGTCTTCCGTAACGGTTGTTGCTCTTCTGTAACGGTCTGTTCGTGTCGTCGGAGACGTGGGACCTTTTGGGTCCGCATAGCGACTTCAAAAGGTCCCAGGTCTGGATAGGCGCGAACGCCGCGTCACGGGAGTGTTACGACCGATGCTCGAGGATCGGGTCCGGTGCGGACCGCTGGACCAGTTCGAGGGCTCGGGACGACGATCTGCGGCGGCTAGACGGCTAGCCGCGGGCGCTGACCGACATCGCGGCCGACTTGCCGACGCCCGGCACGCGGATGCGCACCTTGCTCACGCCGGCGCTGTGGAGGCGCGAGACGCGCGAGACGACCGAGAAGTGGAAGGAGCGGCCAACCCGGCGCTGGGCCACCCGGCCCCAGCCGTGGCCGCGGCGAACCTCGACGATCGCCCGGTGGGCGCCTCGCGGCCCCCTCACGCGGCCGTCGATGTGCAGCCGCCAGCGGCGGTGCCTGCTCGTGGGGCGGTTGAGCGTGACGCTCGAGAGGACGACCTGCGCCGGAGCGCTGTCGGTCGAGGGCTTGGCGGAGGTGGGAGCCGTGGGCAGCACGGCGCCGCCAAGCACGCCGGCGCAGGGGCTGTCCGGGCTCAGCCGGAAGTCCTTGCCGGCGCGGTCGACGTACTTCGGATCGGCGGTGAGGTTGGAGCTGGCGCTGAATCCCGCGCCGTTGGAGATGTTGCCCTGGGCGCCGCCGTGCACGCAGTTGTTGCGGACGACGTTGCGCTCGCCGATCAGGTCGGGGTACCAGGACTCGACGTTGTGGCGCAGCTGCGAGTTGGTGATCACGTTGTTCTCGACCACGTTGTCGCTCGAGGCGGCGCCGCCGACGCCGGAGAAGATGATGCCCTCGCCGTTTCCGTCGATCACGTTGCCGCTGATCTCGGTGTGCTGGGCGTCGGGGTAGAGCTGGATGCCGCGATCGGCGTTGTCGTAGATCAGGTTGCCGACGATCCGCGTGTTGTCGGAGGCGGTCAGGTAGATCCCGTGCTCGTGGTTGCCCGCGGGAAGCGTCCCGCAGTCGTGGATGCGGTTGCGCTGGATCGTGTCGTCGACGGCGCGGCCGTAGCTCGCGTTTCCGAGGTTGAAGCAGATGCCGTTGTGGTCGTTGGTCACGTCGTTGTCCTGGAAGATCACGTTGTCGCCGTTGACCGTCGGGCTGGGTAGCACGCATCCGGAGCCGTTGCTGCAGGCGGGCGAGTCGTGGCCGTTCAAGTTGAGCTGCTCGACCGTGAGGTAGTTGGCGCCGTCGGTCACGTAGAGGCGTCCCGCCAGGGTCGCGCGCTCGCCGGGGTAGCTGCGCAGCACGACGCGCGAGCTCTCGTCCGAGCCGGCATGGCCGACCGTCACGTTCTCGTGGTAGGTGCCCTCTCGCAGGCAGCCGGTGTCGCCGGGCTGCAGCGAGTTGGCAAGCCTCTGGGCGCTGGCGAAGGGCGAGGCCTCGGTGCCGGCGGCGGAGTCGGATCCGCCAGGTCCGGCGACCTTGGTGCAGGTCGCGTCGGCGCCGGCGCTGCCCGTGCCGCTCGCGGCCAGCACGAGGGCGGCGGCGGAGGCGATCAGGGAGGAGCGGCGGAGGAGGGCGGCGGGGGGAAGGGGCATGCCCTTCCAATCGGGCCCTCAC
>JAXDIC010000159.1:0-7006 GCA_034664185.1 Thermoleophilaceae bacterium | reverse complement strand
CAGCCCGGTTCGGGCCAGCATCTCCACCAGGCGCACCTTGTCGTCGGTGGCGATGATCTCCGGCTCGTTCTGGAAGCCGTCGCGCGGGCCGACCTCGCGGATCGCCACCGTCTCTCCGTTCTCGGCGCCCATGTCCCTAGATCATGCCCATGCCGCCGCTCACGCCCAGCGCCTGCCCCGTCACGTACGAGGCGTCGTCGGAGGCGAGGAACGCGATGGCCGCGGCAACCTCGTCTGGCTGGCCTATGCGGCGCATGGCGGTCTTGCCGATCATGCCCTCCACCAGGCGCTTTCCCAGGTCGCCGAGAGGCTTGGGGGCGGCCATCAGCAGCGGCGTCTCGATCGGCCCCGGCGCCACCGCGTTGCACGTCACGCCATAGCGCGCGGCCTCCTGCGCCACCGCCTTGGTCAGCCCGATCACGCCGGCCTTGGCCGCGGAGTACACGCCCGACCCCGGTGACCCCAGACGGCCGGCCTCGGACGCGACGTTGACGATCCGCCCGCCTCGGCGCTCCTGCATGCCGGGCAGCACCGCGTGGGTGACGGCTATGACGCCTCGGAGGTTGACCGCCAGCACGCGATCCCACATGTCGGGCTCGGTGTGCACGAACCAGCCGAACTCGTCGTAGCCGGCGTTGTTCACCAGGACGTCGAGCGCGCCGAGCTCCGACTCGGCCCCGTCCACGGCCGCGCGGATCGAGTCGATCGAGCGCACGTCCAGCTCATACGCACGCCCGCCCACCTCGGCCGCCACCTCGCGCGCCGCGTCAAGGTTCAAATCGGTCACCGCGACGGCCGCGCCCTCCGCGGCCAGCCGCCGGCAGGTGGCGGCTCCGATCCCACCGGCTCCGCCCGTCACGAGCGCGGTGCGTCCCTCTAGCCGCATCGTTGGCAGCCTACCGGGGTCCGGTACGCTCGCCGCCTCGTGGCGACCCCCTCCCCAGTCCCGATCGTGGGCGGCACCGGCGCCCTCGGCTTCGGCATGGCGCTGCGGCTGGGCCGCGAAGGCGTGCCCGTCGCGATCGGCTCGCGCAGCGCCGAGCGCGCGGAGGCGGCCGCCACCCGGGTCCGCGAGCGGGTGCCGGACGCCCAGGTCGAGGGGCTGGAGAACGCCGAGGCCGCCCGCCGCGGCCCGATCGTGCTGCTCACGGTGCCGTTCCGGGCGCAGTCCGAGAACCTCACGAACCTGAAGGAGGCGCTGGAGCCCGGGCAGGTGCTGGTGGACGCCACCGTGCCGCTGGCGGCCGCCGTGGCGGGGCGCGCCACACGCATCCTGGGCGTGCCGCAGGGCTCGGCCGCGCAGCAGGCACAGGAGATGGTCCCGGAGGGCGTGACCGTGGTCAGCGCGCTCCATACGATCAGCGCCGCCGCCCTGGCCGACCTCGACCACGAGCTGGACGAGGACGTGCTGGTGGCCGGGGACAAGGGCGACGCCAAGCGCGCGGTGGCCGAGCTGATCGCCCGCATCCCGGGCCTGCGCCCCGTCAACGCGGGGCGGCTGGAGACCGCGCGCATGATCGAGGGCATCACACCCATCCTGATCTCGATCAACTCCCGCTACAAGACGACGGCGGGCGTGAAGATGACGGGCCTGCCGGAACAGCTGTGGTAGCCGTCCTCGCCGGCGGCACCGGCGGGGCCAAGCTGGCGCGCGGCATGCTCGACGTGGTGGGGCCCGACGAGCTGGTCGTGATCGCCAACACGGCCGACGACTGCGAGGTCTATGGCGTGCACGTCGCGCCCGATCCCGATCTGGTGACCTACTGGCTGGCCGACACGATCGACGAGCGTGGCTACGGCATCGCCGGCGACACGTGGGAGGTGATGGGCGCGCTGGAGGCGGCCGGCCGCCCGACGTGGTTCCGGCTGGGCGACCGCGATCTGGCGATGTGCCTCTTCCGCAGCGAGCTGCTCGATGCCGGCCGGCGGCTCACGGAAGCACACGCCGAGGTCGTGCGCGCGGCGGGCGTGGACGCGCGCGTCCTGCCGATGAGCGACCAGCCCGTCCGCACGCACGTGCGCGCCGGAGATCGCTGGTGGCCGTTCCAGGAGTTCATGATCGTGGCCCGCGCGGCAACCCCGATCCAGGACATGGAGCTGCGCGGGATCGAGGACGCCCGCCCCTCCGCCGAGGTGCTCGGCGCGATCGCGGCCGCCGACGCCATCGTGATCGGCCCGTCCAACCCGGTGATCTCGATCGGCCCGATCCTGGCCCTCGAGGGCATGCGCGACGCGCTGCGCGAGTCGCCCGCGCCGGTGGTCGCGGTCAGCCCATTCGTCGGCGGCGCCGTGGTGAAGGGGCCGACCGAGCCGTTCATGGCGGTCGCCGGGCTCCCCCACGGGCTGGCCGGGATCCTGTCGGCGTACGAGGGCCTGATCGACGGTCTGGTGTGCGACGAGCAGCTGGTCGACGCGCCGGTCCCGGTGCTGACCATGGACACGCTCATGGACACGCCGGACGGGCGCCGCCACGTCGCGGCGCAGACGAACGTGTTCGCCACCGTGGTGGCCGAAGCCCCGGGGCGCGGGACGGACCGTTAGAGTCGGCCCACGCCGACGGAGGGGTCCGCGCTGCGCACGCTAGCCATCGTCCCAGTCAAGAGCTTCGACACCGCGAAGCAGCGCCTGGCCGCGGCGCTCGCGCGCGGCTCGCGCGAGTCGCTGGCCCAGGCGATGTTCTCCGACGTGCTGGCCGCCCTCCGCCGCGCGCGGGGAGTGGACGCGATCGTGGTGGTCACCGCCGACCCCGCGGCGCACTCGCTCGCCGGGGACTACGCCACGGTCCTGCGCGACGAGCTGCGCGCGGGCCAGTCGGAGGCGGCCGAGATCGGCATCCGCCACGCGATCGCGGCTCGCTTCGAGCGCGTCCTGCTGGTGCCGGGCGACACGCCGCTGATCGACTCCGACGAGGTGGACCGGCTGCTGCACCGCACCGCCGTGGACAGGATCGCGGTGGGCATCGTGGCCGACCGGCACGGGACGGGCACCAACGCCCTGGTGCTGGCGCCACCGGACGTCATGGCGCCCAGGTTCGGGCCGGACAGCTGCGCCCGGCACGTGGCCGCGGCGGAGGTGGCGGGCGTCAGCCACCGTCTGGAGCTGGCGGACTCGCTGGCGCACGACGTGGACACGCCGGAGGACCTGGACGCGCTGGCCATCGCGCTGGAGTCCGGTCGCGCCGGCGCGCAGCGGACGCGCGGCGCGCTGCGCCAGCTCAGCCGCTCGGGCGCGCGCGCCACGGGCACGGCCGAGCCCCCGCGCGCCGACGCGCGCCAGGAGCCCGCGGGCTGGCCATCGAGCTGACGGCCCTCGCCGCGCTGCCGGAGGTCCGGCCGGGCGACGACCTGGCGGCCCTGCTGGCCGGCGCCGCGCCAGCCGACCTCAGCGACGGCGACGTGGTGTGCGTCGCCCACAAGGTGGTGTCCAAGGCCGAGGGCCGGCTGCGGCGCCTGGACGGGGTCGAGCCGGGCGAACGGGCCATCGCGCTGGCGTCCCAGCAGGGCAAGGACGCGCGCATGGTGCAGGTCGTGCTCGACGAGTCCGCCGAGGTGCTGCGCGCCCAGCGCGGGGTCCTGATCTGCGTGACGCGCCACGGCTACGTGTGCGCCAACGCCGGCGTGGACGCTTCCAACGCCCCGGACGGCGAGGTCGTGCTGCTGCCGCGCGAGCCCGACGAGTCGGCGCGGCGCCTCCGCGGTCGGATCGCCGAGCTCCGCGGTGTGCGCCCCGCCGTGATCGTGACCGACAGCTTCGGGCGCGCGTGGCGCGTCGGCCAGACCGACGTGGCCATCGGGGCCGCGGGCGTGGTGGCGGTGGACGACTGGAGCGGCCGATACGACGCGATGGGCCGCGAGCTGAGGGCCACCGCGATCGCGGTGGCGGACGCGCTGGCCGGAGCCGCCGACCTGGCACGCGCCAAGGACTCGCTCCAGGCGGCGGTGCTGATCAGGGGTGCGGAGCGCTTCGTCACGGCGGACGACGGCCCGGGCGCGGCCGCTCTGCGACGCTCGCGCGAGCAGGACCTCTTCCGCTAGCCACGGGGCGCGCCGCGGGATCCCTGGGGACAGGCTTAACCCATAGTGGGGGTCAAGGCTCTTGCGGCTTGCGTCGAGTGTTAAGGCATGGGGTACCGACTTCGCGCTCTGACGCTCGCGCTTGCTCTCGGCGTGACCGCCGTGGGCGCCTCCGCGCCGGCTGCGTCGGCCGACTCGCTGTTCGGCCAGCAGCCCCCCGCCTCGACCGGCGGCGTGGGCGTGGGAACCGGACCGTCGATCCTGCCGGGCCGGCCCGGCCCCGAGGTTGCCGGGACCCGCGCGGTGGTCGTCCGCGGCGTGGCCTACGCGCCGTCGCGCGCGCCGCTCGCCGTGAAGATGACGATCTGGGCGGCCAACAAGATTCGCCACAAGCCGTACAAGTGGGGCGGCGGGCACGCGCGCTGGAACGACAGCGGCTACGACTGCTCGGGCAGCGTCTCATACGCCCTGCACGGCGGCGGCCTGATCGACTACACGCTTGCGTCGACCGGCTTCATGCGCTGGGGCGACCGCGGCGCGGGCAGGTGGATCTCCGTGTACGCCAGCAAGACCCACACGTTCATGATCGTCGCCGGCCTGCGCTTCGACACCTCGGGCGCCGGCGAGAGCGGGCCGCGCTGGCGACTCGAGCCCCGCTGGGAGCGCAACTTCAAGGTGCGCCACCCGACGGGCCTGTAGCCGGACCTCACCCTCTCACACGACAGCGCACGGACCGCCTGAGCGTGGTGGTGCGCGAGCGGAACTTCAACCGCGCCACCACGCGGACCCTCTGGCGGCCGGCCGTCGGCTTCAGCCGGATGTGTCGCAGGAAGGGAGCCTTGCTGTCGCGGGCGCGCCGGTGCCGGGCGCGGAACACCACGCGCCGGATGTCCGGTACGCCGTCGCCGCGCACCGCTGCCACCACGCCGCGCCGGTAGCAGCGCACGCGCAGCAGCACCGCCGAGAGGTGGGTGCCAGGCCCGAGGTTGACCGCGGGCGGCGGCGGCTTCCGGATGCTCAGCTTGGACACCAGCGAGGCGAACGACCCGAACGCCGGCTTGGGGGTGTAGTCGTCGTGCATCAAGCCGTACTGCTGCTGGAAGTTCGGGCTGCTGGAGTCCGCGTCGCGCAGGTCGAACCAGAAGTAGTCGCTGACGTTGTAGTTGGCCCGGTAGGCGTTGGCCGCGCCCACCATCGACTCGAGCGCGGTCCTCTGGTCGGCCTCCAAGCGACCCGGCCCGGTCGGGTAGCCGTTCTCCTCCACGTGGATCGGCACCGACTTGGGGATCCCGCCCTCGGGCATGAAGCAGCCGCGCAGCTGGCTCAGGGCGTTGACCACGAAGTCGCCCGTCATGGCCGGCGCCGTGGTCGGCGGGAAGAACGTGCCCGGGTAGACGTCGAGCCCGACCCAGTCGAGCGCGGCCGCAAACGGCTTGCCGCCGTGGTCGTGCAGGTACTTCCAGAACGCGTCCTCGCCGTTCGGGTCGGTGCGGTAGAACCAGTTGAAGCCGACCTGCACCTGCGTGTAGCCGCGCTGGCGAGCCTCGTCCTTGGCCGCGATGACGCCCTGGATGAGCGCGTCCCGCGCGCCCGAGTACGCGCCGTCGGAGGAATCGCCCGAGGCGCCGAAGTTGACCTCGTTGGTCACCTGGAAGCCGCGCACCAGCGGGTTGTCCCCGAAGCGATCCACGACCCCCCGAACGAACTTCGCGTACCCCGCCGGATCGTTGTTGCGGCGGTAGCGCAGCACGATCTCCACGCCGTAGCCGTGGCTCGTGTAGAGGTCCACCAGCCGGCGGTGCTCCGCGTCCTCCTTCGCGTCGGCGGCGTCGGAGAGGTACGAGCGGTAGATGTGCACCGTGAACGGACCGCCGGCCGGGCGCAGCGCTCCCAGCGCCGCCAGGACCTTCTGGTCGTTGTCCGGCTTGGGCGCGGCCGGCACCACGATCTGCCCGGCGGTCCCGCCCGGGTAGATGCCGAACGCCAGCGCTGGGCCGCCGGGCTTCGGCGTCACCCCGCCGGTGGATGGCGTGTCGCCGAGGCAGTCCGCCCCGGCCAGAGCGGGCCAGACCAGCGCCGCCGCGGCGGCGAGCGCCGCGGCGGCGCAGGTCAGGCTGCGCGTCCTAGTTCTGGTGGGGCAACACGTCGGGCGCGCCGAGCTTGGATAGCTCGGGAGCCTCGTATGCGGCGCCGGGGACGCCGCCCAGCGCAAGGACCCGCGCGGGCTCTTCGCCGGTGTAGAACGTGCGCTTGGAGCTGGGGCCAACGCGCACGATGGTGTCAGGATCGAGCGCGATCCGCTCCCCTTCCACCTCCAGCTCGCAGCGCCCGCGCAGGACGAGGTAGACCTCCTCCTGGCCGCTGTGCGAATGGTCGTGGGCCGGGAACTGCGTGAGGTTGGCCGGCAGGTCCATCACCTGCATCCCGAAGGCCTCCACGCCCAGCTCTGCCCGCGCCCGCTTGAAGGTGCCCCGAAACGCCCCCTCCAGCTCGTCGATCTTCTTCGCCGTGTAATCGGCCATTTGGACCTCCCGCCATTTGCCTAGGCGGGGAGCATACCGTCAGTATGTTTGTAGGACGCGGTAGAGCGTGTCGCGTTGCGCCGCGGGGCGACCGGCCGCCTGGGCGGCCCCGGCCAGCTGCTCCGCGGTGAGCATCGTGCCGTGGTAGGAGCCGGCCATCCGGCTGATCGACTCCTCCATGAGCGTGCCGCCCAGGTCGTTCACGCCCCAGCGCAGCGCTTCGGTGGCCGCGTCCAGCCCCATCTTCACCCAGCTGGCCTGGACGTTGCGCACGCTGCGCCCGAGGGCCAGCCGGAACGCCGCCGTGTGCTTGAGGTTGTCCTCGCGCGAGATCTCCTCGATGCCGTGGGTGCGGCCCAGCAGCGTGTGGAAGGGGATGAACGACAGCGGCACGAACTCGGTGATGCCGCCGGTGCGCTCCTGGAGCTCACGCACGACGCGCATGTGCTCGGCCAGCTCCCACGGCTCCTC
>JAXDIC010000131.1:0-2508 GCA_034664185.1 Thermoleophilaceae bacterium | reverse complement strand
CCGCTTCGCTCCGGCGGCTTGAACGCGAAGCCCAGGCCGGCGCCGTCGGCCGGCCCGCGGGCGATGCGGTCGATCTTCTCGAGCTTCTTGGCTCGTGATTGGGCCTGACGGGCCCGGGTCCCGGCGTGGAACCGGGTGACGAACCGCTCGAGCCGGTCGATCTCCGCCTGCTGGCGTTCGATCGCCCGCCCCAGCGCCAGTTCCCGGGCCGCTTTCTCCCGCCGCCAAGCGTGCCAGGTGCCGGGGAAGAACTTGCCGCGGCCGGCTTCGAGCTCCAGTACCGAGGTGCCGACAGCCTCGAGGAACCAGCGGACGTGGGCGACCAGCACGATCGCGGTGTCGAGCCCGATCAGGTGCTGCTCCAGCCACTCGAGCGCGGAGATGTCCAGGTGGTTGGTCGGCTCGTCGAGCAGCAGCAGATCCGGATCGCCGGCCAGGGCGCGTCCGAGCGAGGCGCGCGTCAGCTCGCCGCCGGAGAACGTCTCCAGCGAGCGATCGAGCTGCGCGTCGTCCCGGAAGCCGAGACCGTGCAGCGTCGACAGGGCGCGTTCGCGCCAGTTGTAGCCACCGGCGTGCTCCAGGCGGGCCTGGGCCTCCGCGTACCGGTTCAACGTCGCCTCGTCGTGCGCTCCACCGGCCATCGCCTGCTCGAGGTCGCTCAGCTGAACCTCGATCCTCACCAGCTCCGGCGCTCCTGAGAGCACGTAGTCCCGCAGGGAAAGACCCCGCTCCCGCGGCGGGCGCTGGTCGTGGAGGGCGACCTTGGCGCCCTTGGCCAGCACCAGCTCGCCCTGATCGACTGAGGCCTGCCCCGCGAGCATCCGCAGCAGCGTCGTCTTGCCGGCGCCGTTGCGACCCGACAGGGTCATCCGGTCACGTCGCTCCAGCTTGAATGAGATCCCGCGCAGGAGCGGCTCGCCGGCCATGTCCTTGCCGAGGTCCGATGCGATCACGATGGCCATCAGGCCCATGGTAGGAACACTGCCCCCGCGGGGTAGGATCGCGGAATGTCCGATCCTTCCCTGCCGCCGGTCCCACCCGTCGAGATGCCCCCCGCGAGGACTGTTCGCGTGGCTGACCGGGGCGAGTTCTTCCTGCGCGACACGGGCGGCGACGGTCCCGTGGTGATGCTCCTGCACGGCTGGATGGCGACCGCCGACCTGAACTGGGTGGGTGCCTACGCGGCGCTCGCCGGGGCCGGTTATCGCGTCCTGGCGATCGACCATCGCGGCCATGGGCGCGGACTGCGGCCGCTCGTCAAGTTCCGGCTCGCCGATTGCGCCGCCGACGCCGCCGCCGTGCTGCGGGAGCTCGACGCGGTCCCCGCGACGATCGTCGGCTACTCGATGGGCGGCGCGATCGCGCAGCTGGTCGCGCGTGAGCACCCCGACGTGGTCAGCGGCGTCGTGCTGAGCGGAACGGCCCAGCACTGGAAGGACAAGCGGACCCAGCGATCCTTCAAGGCGATGGGCGCGCTCGGGCTGGCGCTGTCGCTCGCCCCCGGGCGATTCTGGCGCGCGGGTTTTCGCCGCGTCGGGATCACCGACGCGCGCACATCGATCTGGCTCCAGTCCGAGCTGCTGCGCCACTCAGCTCGTGACGTCGCCGAAGCCGGAAGGGAGCTCGGGCGCTTCGACTCGCGCCCGTGGCTCGGTCAGATCGCCGCTCCGATCGCCACCGTGATCACGACCCAGGACGACGTCGTCCCGACGTTCAAGCAGCGTCAGCTCGCCCAGGCCGCGGGCGGTCCGGTGTTCGAGGCGGCGCTGAACCACATGGAGGTCGTCTCGCGGGCCAAGCTCTACAACCCGTCGCTGCTCCAGGGGATCGCCGCCGTCGGGGCCGGCGCACAGGTGAAGGCCGCGTAGTCATTCGATACGCTTGCGGCTGATGCGTCGCACGAAGCTCATGACCGCGCTGCTGGTGTTCACCGTGACTCTGCTCAGCGTCGCCCCGGCGGCGCTGGCCGAGACCGGGGGCGGCCAGGGGTGGTATGGCGAGACCAACGACAAGGTCATCACCAACGCGATGTTCATCGTGATCGGCTTCTTTCCCGCCGTGATCCTCACCTTCTCGCTGATCCAGTGGCGGCTGGACAAGCGCAAGCACGCGAAGATGGATGCCGCCAAGCGCCGGGCGGCCAACACCGACTGGCGCGGCGGCTGGTAGCTCCGGCCGGACGATGAGCTACTTCATCACCGGGGCGACCGGGTTCATCGGACGACACCTGGTGCAGTGCCTGCTCGCCAAGCGCGAGGGTGACATCTACGTGCTGGTCCGCGAGGCCTCGCAGGACAAGCTCGCCACGCTGATCGAGGAGAAGTGGGGGCCCGACGCCCAGGCGCGGATCAGACCCGTGCTCGGCGACCTGTCCGAGCCGCGGCTCGGTCTCACCGGCGAGCAGGTTAAGGAGCTGTTCGGCCAGGTCGACCACTTCTTCCATCACGCCGCCGTCTACGACATGACCGCCGATGATGAGAGCAACCGCATCGCCAACGTCGAGGGCAC
>JAXDIC010000075.1:0-3207 GCA_034664185.1 Thermoleophilaceae bacterium | reverse complement strand
CAGCGGCGGACGGCGCTGGGGTGGCCTGTGGCACCGGCCGTGAGACGCGCCCGGAGGCGTTCCGGGAGCGACCGGTCCGGGCCGTTTTCAAGGACGCCGGCTGGTACGCCGGCGCGGAGCCGAAGTGGGCTGAGCAGCCTGCCACGGGCGCCGTCGCGTAGGAGCCGCACAGCCCGTTCTGGGCTCCGACCAGGAGGATCGCCAGCATGTGCGAGGTCGAGTCGAAACGAGCCAGTCCGGCCGCCACGTAGTAGATGACACCGAAGAAGTTCTCGACGAATCCGTGCCGCTGGAGGTTCGACGCCAGCCTGGCGAACAGCTGCGTGCCGGGCAGCGACGATGCCGCGTAGCGGCGGACCGTGGTCACCAACGGAGTCGTGACCCGGATCGTCGGGATGGCTTTGCGCAGCGAGACCCCCAGCTGGCTGAGCGCGGGATTGGCCGCGGCCACGAACGGGCCGAGGTCGTTCTGCACGCGGGTGAGCGACGGCACCGCCGCGTGCAGCTGCGCCACCAGCGGCGTGCCGCCCCGCGCGACCGTGTCGAGCTGCCGCAGCGACGGCTCAGCCGCCGCCAGCAGCCCGGGGAGGCGGGCGATGGCCAGCGACAGATTTGTCCGGTGAGCGGCGGTCAAGCTGCTCACCGAGGCCGCGCGGGTGAGGAAATTCTGGACCGACGTGGTGTGCCCCGCCGCTTCGGCGGCGATCGTGCCGGTGGCATCGATGATCGTCCCGAGCTGCGAACGCTGGCGGTTCAGGATCGCTATCACCTGCCGGGCGAGGGCCAGCGCCGGGTTGGCGCGACGGAGGATCTGGTTGAAGTCCTGGCCCCGTCCGGCGGTGCCGATGCCCAGTTCGTTGACGATCGCGGTGAACCGCTGCCGCGTCGGCAGGTTGAAGATGTTGAACAGATCGAGCAGGCTGACCGGTTCGGTCGTGTTGGCCACCGGCACGGTCGGGGGACGGCCGCCCGAGCTCTGGAGTGGGCGGCTGTTGGGGGTTCCGGGATCGCAATCGACGTAGTTCTCGGCGATCAGCCCCTCGGGGCGGATCGTGCACGTCGCGTCCTGGTGGAAGGGCATGAACCGGCTGTCGACGCTCGCCTCCACCCGGGCCTTGAAGTCCGGCGTCACGACGACGTTCTCGATCGTCCCGGCCTTGGCCCCGGCGATCTTCACCAGCTGCCCGCCGACCAGGCCCCGCGCGTCGTCGAAGATCACGTCGAAGCGGGCGGTGGAGCTGCCCTGCGCACCCGAGCGAACCCCCAGCAGCGCCAGCACGCACGCGGCCGTCAGCGTCAACCCGATGACCAGTAGACGTCTCACGGCGTCTGATCGTGGGCCGGGTTGCAGATCGCCGAGGTGCCCGGCAGCACGTCCGGGTTGGTCCACGGATTGGACCGGTCCGCCGCCGGGGGGTTGCCGCCGCCCGGGCATGGGGCCAGCCAGCCGACCCGCCCGCCGTTGAATGGTCCGAGCGCGCCGGTCAACGGACCGAGCAGGCTGAGCAGGCCGGTCAGCGAGGAGCCGCCGCCCTGCACGGTGAGCACCGTCTTCAGGTAGTGCCCGTTGGCGTCGTAGGACCCACCCGTCGAGCCGCCGACGCCGTTGAAGAAGCCGGCCACGACGTCGGGAACGTAGGGGCGCAGGCCGGCCAGGATCGGCGTGATTCCGCCCAGCGCGCTGGTCAGCGACCTGACGGCCGGGGTGGCCTGGCGCTCGACCGGGGGCAGCGCCAGGAGGGCGGCCTTGGCGCTCGGCACCAGAGCCTGCACCCCGGCGATGGTGGGAATCGCGTCCCGCGCCGCGGGCACCACGACGCGCAGCAGCGTGGCCAGCCGCGGCGCCACCGGTCGCAGGTCCCTCAGCGCCGGGTCGAGCACGTGCAGGGTGTAGTTGACGTCCGCCAGCACACCCTGGCCCTGTCGCAGGACCCCCGGCGCCCGGGTGAGGAGATCCTGGAGCGCGGTGCGCTGGCTCGCCACCTCGCGCAGCGTCGCTGCTGTGTTGGTCACGGCTCCGGACAGATCAGAGCTGCGCGCGGCCAGGGCACTCGACACGGTTGCCGTCGAGCTGACGAGCCGCTGCAGCGCGAACCGGTCGGCCACGATCTCCCCCCCGAGCTGCGTGGTCTGACTGAACGCGGGGTTCAGGTACTCCGCGACCTGATTGAGCTGCCCCGCGGTCGGCTGGTGGACGAAGTAGGCCCCCGTCTTCAGGATCTGCTGGAGCGACGCACGGACGCGGGGCGTGAGCGCGTCCAGAAACACGTCAAGGTCGACGATCCCCCGGGTCTGCGTCGAGGGCAGCGAGCCGCCGCTGCTGATCGGGTGACCGGCGCTGTTCAGCGTCAGCCCGACGAAGCGGTTCGCCACGCCGGTCAGGCTCAGCTGACCGATCCTGGCCAGGCTCCCCGAATGGACCGGGGCGATGCTGGTGTCCGAGATATCGAGCTCGATGTCCGCCAGGCCGTTGTTGGCGAGTTTGATCGAGCCGACGGAGCCGACCTGGTGCCCGGCCACGGTGACCAGGTCCCCCTTGACGAGCTGGCCGGCATCGCTGAACTGGGCGTGCAGGACATAGGTGGAGCCGCCGGTGACCAGCACCACCCCGAGGACGACCACCGCGACGGCCAGGGCCAGCGTCGCGGTCAGCCGGGCAAGCTGGGAGCGCTGCATCGGGTGGCTCCGCCTCAGCCCCCGATCGGCGCGCGGGCGTTGCCGCCCCAGAACAGCTGCGTGCCGACCATGCCGATCAGGTGGACCCCGAGGATGTTCGCGACCATTGACTGGGCGGTGGCCTTCCCCACCCCGACCGGTCCCCCGGTCACGTGATAGCCGTAGTAGATGCAGACGAGCACGATGAACGTCGCCATCGCCATGCACTTCAGCCCGGAGAAGAAGAAGTCCTGGGGGGACTGGAACTGCCAGAACAGCTGGAGATAGCCACCCTTCGAGACCTGCCCGAGCTGGATCACGTCAGCCAGATACGACGCCGCGAAGCCCACCGCCACCGCGATCATGTACAGGAACGGCAGCACCAGCCAGGTGCCGAGCAGCCGCGTCGAACCGAGATAGAGAATCGAGTCGAAGCCCATCACCTCGAGCGCGTCGATCTCATCGGAGATCCGCATCGAGCCGATCTCCGCCACGAACCCGGTGCCGACCTTCGCGGCCATCATGTAGCCGAAGGCGTACGGGATGACCTCG
>JAXDIC010000057.1:0-3754 GCA_034664185.1 Thermoleophilaceae bacterium | reverse complement strand
CGGTCGGCACCTCGACGCCCGGCACCAGGTCGCGGTCGGGCAGGACCACGCGCGCGATCCCCGGGGCGGTGCCGCGACGCATCTCCTTGTAGCGGCGTAGCGCCTCCTCCGGCACGCCGCTCTGGCGCGCGACCTCGATGCGCCGCTGCAGCACCCCGTCGGGATCCGCGGCGCGCCTGGTCATGTGCTCGTGGTTGGGGTGCATCCACAGCTCGCAGCCGGCGGCGTCCACGATCGGCCCGGCCAGCCCGTAGTGGTCGGAGTGGGCATGCGTGACCAGCAGGAGACGCACGTGCTCCAGCGTCAGCCCCGCCTGGGAGAGGGCGAGCTCGAGCTGGCGCACCGCCCCCGGACCGCCCAGGCCGGTGTCCACCAGCACCACGCCGCTGCCGGCCGACAGCGCCCAGGCATTGCAGTGCGGCACGCCGGGCCACGGCAGCGGCAGCCGAAGGCGCCACACGCCCGGCAGGACGCGATCGGCGCGGCCCACCTCGCGCTTGCGGGCGGCCTCGCTCACGCGTCCGGCACGAGGATCGTCACCTGGGGTCGATCAGCACGCCGGGGTTGAGGATGCCGGCTGGATCCAGCTCCGCCTTGGCCGCCCGCAGGGCGCGGGCGAACGGCTGCGGGCGCTGCTGGTCGTACCACGGCCGGTGGTCCCGCCCCACGGCGTGGTGGTGGGTGATGGTGCCGCCGGCCGCCATCACGGCGTCCGACGCGGCCGACTTCACCGCGTCCCACTGCTCCAGCTCCTGGCCACGCACGGCGGGGGCGAGCATCGTGAAGTACGGCGCGGCGCCGTCGGGGTAGACGTGCGTGAACCGGCATGTGACCGTGCCCGCGCCGGCCATCTCGCGGAGCGCGGACTCGGCGCGCTCCCGGACCTCGGACACGAACGCGTCGAGGCGGTCCCAGGTGATGGCGGTCTCGAACGTCTCGCTGAACACACCGGCCGCGATCATCGTGTCGCGCAGGTAGGGCGCGGCCAGGAACGCGGCGCGCCACTGGCCGGCGGCGTCGCCGGAGCGGTCGGCGTCGCCGGACTCGGCGTCGGTGTGGCGGGCGCCCCCGGGGGCCTGCCCGCCGTGGTCGGCGCACAGCTCCAGCGCCCGGGTCATCCACGGCTCGAGCGGATGGTCGGCCGACTCGAAGCCGAGGACCAGCAGGGCGCGCCCGTCGCTGCCGGCGCCGGTGATGGCGGCCTCCGCACCGTCCAGCAGGCGGCAGTTGGACGGCTCGAGCCCGGACTGCGAGAGGGCGCGAACGGCCGCGGCCCCCGCCTCGAACGTCGCGAACGTGACGCTGGCCGAGGAGCGGAAGCGCGGGCGGCTCTGGAGGCGCACCCACGCCTCGGTGATCACGCCCAGCGTGCCCTCGGAGCCGATCAGCATCCGGTCGGGGCTCGGCCCCGCGCCCGATCCGGGCAGGCGGCGGCTCTCCCAGTCACCGGTCGGGGTGATGGCCCGCACGGACTCCACCAGGTCGTCGATATGCGTCAGCCGCGTGGCGAAGTGCCCACCGGCGCGGGTGGCGATCCAGCCACCCAGGCTGGAGAACTCGAACGACTGCGGGAAGTGGCGAAGGGTCAGGCCGTGGGGCCGGAGCTGATCCTCCAGCTCGGGGCCCAGCGCGCCGGCCTGGATGCGCGCCGCCCGCGACACGGGATCGACCTCCAGCACGCGATCGAGCGCGCGCAGGTCGATCGACACCGCCCCCGCGTAGCCGGCGCCCACGCGCGGCTCGACGCCCCCCACCACGCTGGTGCCGCCGCCGAACGGGATCGCGGCGGCGCCCGCGGCGGCGCACCACTCCAGCACGGACTCCAGCTCGCGCTCGTCGCCGGGCCGCGCCACCACGTCGGGCGGGTGGTCGAGCCGGCCGCGGAAGCCGCGCACCAGGTCGCGGTAGCCCTTGCCCTGGGCATGGGTCGCCCGGTCCGCGTGGTCGGTCGAGCAGACCGCCTCCAGGTCGGGCGGTGGCGCCAGGCGCGGCGGAGGCAGCTCGACGTCATCCAATGGCACCGGAAGCTCGACCTCGGCGGGCTCGAAGCCGAGGTGCGCCCTAATGGCGGCCCCTGCCTGGCGCAGCTCGTCGGCCGGCGGCTGCTGGTCCTCGTAGCCCCAGCCCCAGAACTTGAGCCGTCGCTTAGCTGCCACTGCCATGGTCGGCAGCTTCGCATGCACGCGGCCCGCGTGGCAGGAGAGGCCCCGTCCGAAGCGAAGGGCTATGGTTGGGAAGCTTCGATGACCACCCGGACCACCGTCCAGATAACCATGCCCGAGATGGGCGAGTCGGTGACCGAGGGGACCATTCTCGAGTGGCTCAAGCAGGTGGGCGACCCCGTCGAGGTCGACGAGGGCGTGGTCGAGGTCTCCACCGACAAGGTCGACGCCGAGGTGCCCTCCCCGGCCACCGGCATCCTCACCAAGATCCTGGTCCAGCCCGACGAGACGGTGCCCACAGGCGCCGTGCTGGGTGAGATCCAGGTGAACGGCGCGGGCGCCGGCAACGGAGGCGCGCCAACCCAGGCGCCCGCCTCCCGCGATCCCGATTACGCGGCCGACGAGTCCGCGGTCGAGCAGGCCGAGCACGGCGCCGCGGCCGAGGTGGAGAACCTGGCCGCCGCCGAGGCCGCCACCCGGGCCGACGCCAGCGCGCACGCGCCCGCCGCCACCCAGCTGGTCGACGTGACGCTGCCGGAGATGGGCGAGTCCGTCACGGAGGGAACCGTCCTGGAGTGGCTCAAGCAGGTCGGCGACGCCGTGGAGGTCGAGGACGGCCTGGTGGAGATCTCCACGGACAAGGTCGACGCCGAGCTGCCCTCGCCGGTGGCCGGCACCCTCGCCGAGATCCTCGTCCAGCCGGACGAGACCGTCACGACAGGCACCGTGCTCTGCCGGATCGCGGCCGGTGCCACCGCTGACGCGGGCCGCACGCCCGGAGGGCAAGCGCCACCCCGCGAGGAGCCCGCCCCCGCCGTCCAGGCTGAGCCCCGCCCCGCCACCGCCGGCAACGGTGCCGCCAACGCCACGCCGGTCGCCTCACGCATGGCGGAGGCCAAGGGCATCGACCTGAGCGCCATCCAGGGCAGCGGTCCGCGCGGGCGCGTGACCAAGGCGGACGTCGAGGCCGCGATCGCCTCCAACGGAGGCGGCGCCCCCGCCACGCCATCCCCCGCCCCCACCCCGCCGGCCCCGGCCACCCCGGGCGAGCGCACCGTCACGCCCATCCGCGGCCCGGCGGCCACGCTCGTGCGCTTCATGAACGAGAGCCGGCAGATCCCCACCGCCACCAGCTTCCGCACGCTCGAGGTGGACACGCTCGATGCGCGCCGGCGTGCGCTGAAGGACGCCGGCCGCAAGCTCTCGTTCACGCACCTGATCGCCTGGGCGATCGTGCAGGCGGCGCGCGACATGCCCGTCATGACCCACGCCTACGAGGAGCAGGACGGCAAGCCCCAGCGCGTGGACCCGGGCTCGGTCAGCCTGGGCCTGGCAGTGGACGCCCAGCGCAAGGACGGCAGCCGCACGCTGGTGGTGCCCGTGCTGAGGGACGCGGACTCGCTCGACTTCCCGAGCTTCGCCGTGCGCTACGACGAGCTGGTGGCCGGCGCGCGCGACAACAAGCTGCCCGCCGACGCGTACGCCGGGGCAAACGTGACGCTCACCAACCCGGGCGGCATCGGCACAGTGGCCTCGGTGCCGCGGCTGATGCCGGGCCAGGGCACGATCGTGGCCACCGGCGCCATCGGCCT
>JAXDIC010000034.1:0-2679 GCA_034664185.1 Thermoleophilaceae bacterium | reverse complement strand
GGTGACCTCATGCTGTGCGGCCCGGGCTGCGTTCTCACTCGTGAGAAGATCAGCCCACATTCTGGCGTCGCGCTCGATCGTTTCCATGCGTGTAGTGTCTCATAAGTGAGACTGGTCTGTCAAGCGGGATCAGTGCCGGCGCGCCCTCGGGGTGGCGTGGCGCTCGGCGAGCTCGCCGGCGAGGACGAGGGATCGCCCCAGCCGCTGGGCGACGGTCGCCGCCAGTGAGATTTCGAGAGGGCGCCCACGGGCGAGCTCCAACGCGAGCACCACCCTCGCGTCCTCGGCGAAGCACTCCCAGGCGCGCAGAGGGCCGTCAGCGCCCTCCCCGGGGGCCGGTGGCCAGTCGGCCCAGCCTCGGAGTGGATCCTCCTCCGGCTCGGGTGCCTTCGCCTTGCGGTGGCGCTGCATCAGTACAGCCCAGCCGCGGCGGCCAGATCACGCACGTGCAGCCGAACGTCGCCGGCCAAGTCTCGCGCGGTCCGCTGGTCGAGGTTGAGGGCGTGCGCCCACTTCGCCGTCCGGTGCTGGGTTGCGCAGTGCGGGGTACGCGGGTACTTGGGACCACGCTCGGGGTGTGCGACCGAGAACGATCCTTGCACCCAGCTGATCGCCAGTCGACCGCAGACCGGGCAGGTCACGACGCCCTCGCCTCGGCGAGAAGTACCCGATGCGCCGGCCGCCAGCGCTTCTTGCCGCGCTGGGCGATGCGCACCAGCTCCTCGATGCCGTAGACCTCGGCCATGACTGCCAGGGTCGGCCCGTAGTTGCGTTCCATGTGCCAAATCCGCTCCTCCAGTGTCGCAGCGGGCTTTGGTGCCCGCGTGATTCGGGTTTTTGCCGCTCCTTGTAGGAACTCCTCCCACCAACCCACGGTGGGCCAGCGCCACTTGTTGCTGTCGGTCCCCTCGACCTTGAAGTCGAGGTAGCCACGCAGGATTCCGGAGAACGATTCGAGCCCGTTGCTCGCGAGGTGTGCGCCCAACTCTCGCGCCCGCTGGTCCCTCGTTTGCATCTCGACGCGGTGCCAGTGACCTTGTACGCCCTGCTGGTCGGCCTTGTCGTAGATGCGCAGGAACGCGTCCGACTTCCGCTTCTCGCCGACGTACAGGGTGGGGCGGGCCCTCTCCTCGGCGCGGGCAATCGACTCGCGCCCGTTCTCCAACTCACAGGTCCGCCAGCGCGAGACCATGTGCCCAGCCCGCTTCTCCGCGTAGCAGCGCTCGACGTCCACCAGGCCGACGGTCTCGTCCACGGCGACGTCGAGTCGGGTCAACCTCCTCCCCTCGGTGATCGCGCCCGCGTCGCCGCGGAAGCTGGCGAGGAAGGCCGGCCACTCGCGGACCACCCCGAGGTGCTCCAGGCGTCGGCAGACCTCGCCGGAAGCGCTGACGTGGACCCCCATGCCCGGCGCTCCGTCGTACAGCACCCGGAGCCCGGTGTCGTGCTGGCGCCCCCCTCGGTAGCCGAGAGCGCCGTGCGGGAGGTTCACCCACTCGCCCGGGAACTCCTCGCAGACCTCCTCGACGGACCGGCTCTTATCGGTCCACTCGCACCAGTCCACGAGCACCCGGATGGGCTCCTCGGGCCTCTCCGGAGGCTCGGGCTCGGCGTGCCGCCTCGCCCGGCCGGAGCCGGGCGATGTAGGTAGCACCCCCGTGTGACTAGAGCGGGGGTGCGGGTCTGAACTCAGGCCGAGCTCGCCGGCCTCTCCCACCTGGTCGTGCTGCGACGCGTGCAAGGACGATCCGCCGTGAGGGCGCGCCAGGGTCGGAGACAGGTCAGCGTGAGCTGCGTTGCCGGTGGCGGAAGTGCTGTCACGTCGCCTACCCTGGAAGCCGCTGATGCCCTCGGTCGGACAGAGACGCCGCTCAAAACGTCGTCCGGCAGGGGGCCTCTTCATGCCCGGAGATCGGGCTGAGAGCACCTTGGCCGGTCGAACGTCGGTTCGTCAAGCGCCGGGGTCCGAGATCGAGCGCGAGGTCTGGGTCTCAGCCAGCGCCTCCCGAGCCTCGGGGGCCCGTCTTCTCAGCGCCTCGCATGTCGCGACAGTCGCCGCGAGCGTACCCGTCGCTGGCCAGCTGGTCCGCTCCGTCGCCGGATCGTGGGCGCCCGGAGGGCGGTGGGACGCCCTCAGGTCAGCGAGGGGGAGGGGGGTGGAGCCTACCGGCCGCCAGAGCCGCCTCAGGGCCGGCCCCAGGCGCCCGGCGGCGGCATCGGTCGCAGCCGCGACGATCGCCGCCGCGCCGGACGGCCCTGGCGGCCGTCCAACGCCCACGGGAACCGGGTCAGGCGTCCTCGGCCTCGGCGATGCCGGCGGCGGCCGCGGTGACCGCGGCGGCGCGGATCGAGTCGACGTCGACCGCAGTCTCCCCGTCGAGAGCTCGGGCCGCGTCGAGCCGGGCCATCACGTCGCGGCTGGCCTTGCTGTTCCTCGCCTCCCAGGCGGCCAACTCGCTGAGCCGCCGGTACCACGTGGCGCGGCTGATCTTCAGCGCCTCGAGGATCCGCTCCAGCGGTAGGCCGCTCGCGAGGTACAGCTGCGCCCGGTTGGTGACCTCATGCTGTGCGGCCCGGGCTGCGTTCTCACTCGTGAGAAGATCAGCCCACATTCTGGCGTCGCGCTCGATCGTTTCCATGCGTGTAGTGTCTCATAAGTGAGACTGGTCTGTCAAGCGG
>JAXDIC010000010.1:0-22198 GCA_034664185.1 Thermoleophilaceae bacterium | reverse complement strand
TGCGCGACGCACGCAGCTCGCGCACGATCTGGGGGTCGTAGCCCACCGCCGGGGCGCCGCCGCGCACCTTGGCCAGCATCGCCTGGGTCATGTCGGCGTCGAAGGTGAGCGCCACGTCGTGTCCCTGTCGCGGGCCGTGCGAGATCAGGGTGGCCCGCGCCTGGAACGCCCGCCGCGGGCTCCTGTGGCGCTTGTGTCTCCTGGGCCGAGCGGGGACCCGCGTGGGGGCGGGCGCCGTGGGCAGCGCGATCTCCGATCCGGACCGGGCGGCGGGCCGCGCCGAGTGCGACGGCGGAGCGGCGTGCTGCGCGCCGCA
Organism: Thermoleophilaceae bacterium; assembly: GCA_034664185.1. Lineage (GTDB taxonomy): Bacteria > Actinomycetota > Thermoleophilia > Solirubrobacterales > Thermoleophilaceae > AC-37. The sequence continues at coordinate 21,882 of JAXDIC010000010.1, read as the reverse complement.
TCCGCACACGCCGGCGGCCACGAGCAGGGCGGGGAGCACGCGACGAGGCATTGCGCCGAGGTTAGGCGTGGGCCCGGCCGTGTTTGTAGCGTCCGCCCCGCGGGGACTCCACGGGTGAGAAACCCGAAGGGGGAGTCATGGCTGAACAAGAGCGCCAATACGCGACGGCAGGCTCGCGATCCAACGAGGACGACGGGATGGCCGACCACGCCAGGGAGCTGCGGCGGGAGTTCTCTCCGTCGAAGTTGAACGAGACCCTGGACGAGGCGGTGCGGGAACGCCCGATGCTCGATCACGTGCTCGACCTGGGAATCGTGGGCCGCGCGGTGGCGATCGGGGCGGTGGGCGCGTTGATCCTCTGGATCCTGGTGGGATCCGGCGCCGCGGCGATCGCCCTGGTCCTGCTCTTCCTGGGGAGCTGGTACGTGCTGGCCCAGCTGAGCTTCGACCGCCGCCGCAGGACGCGTCCGTTGGGCGCGAGCGACGACGCCGAGGACGCCGACGGGCAAGCGGACGCGGACGCCGCGTAGCCCCTAGGGTGCCGCGTGTGCGGCCCCGAGCGCGCCGCCGGCTGGAGCCGGCCGACTGGTGGACCGTACGACGCGCGCAGAACCGCAAGCCCGCCACCTACACCTGCCCGTTCTGCGGCCGCTTCCTGCCCGCCCTGAGCGAGCACATGCTGATCGCGCCCGAGGGCGACACCAGTCGCCGGCGTCACGCCCACACGGCGTGCGTGATGTCCGCGCGGCGGGCGGGCCGGCTGCCCGCACGCGACGAGTGGCTGCGGGCACAGCGCCCGGAGCGCCAGCCCGGCGCCCTGCGACGGCTGCTGCGCCGCGTGCGGACGGGCGCGTGACGCGCCGCGCGCCGACTAGATCTCGCCCTGGCGCAGCGCGATCGCGACGGCGTGCACGCGGGTATGCGCCTCGAGCTTGTCCATCGCGTTGCGCACGTGCGTGCGAACCGTCTCCGGCGACAGGCCCAGCCTCACGGCCACCTCCTCGCCGGTCATCCCCTTGGCCAGGTAGTCCAGCACCTCGCGCTCGCGTGGCGAGAGCACCCCGATCCGCTCGGTGGTGAAACGGGCAAGGAGCAGCGGCCGCAGGCGCTTGTCGACGTACGTCTGCCCTGCCGCCACCGTACGGATGGCGGTGATCAGCTCGTCGGGTGGGCCGGCCTTCAGTGCGAAGCCGCGCGCCCCGCAGTCCAGCGCCTCGGTCAGGACCTCCTGGTCGTCGATGCCGGTGTACAGGAGGACCCCCAGGCTGTCGTCCTCGGCCAGCAGGGAGCGTGTCAACTCGATGCCGCTCTGGCCGGGCAGGTTGATGTCGATTACCGCCACGCTGGGTCGCCGGCGCTCCACCATCGACCTGGCCGATTCCGCGTCGTCGGCCACGCCGATCACCCTGCACTCGGTGTCGCGCAGGAGCAGCTCCAACCCGCGCCGGAGTGCCACGTGGTCCTCGACGATGACGACCGTGACGCTTTGCTCATCCTGGGCCATGGGGAGGCAGCGTAGAGCAGCCAGGGGCTCAAATTCCGCTCTGCAACTGGAACTACTCCGAATCGGGGAGGGCGTTTTGGGGGTTGTTCGCGTCTAGATCGACCGTCCAGTTCCGGGTCGCCCCGATGCAGCCCGCAACGCGGCTCACCGATGGGATCGTTCCGCCGCAACAGGAGGACCACCGCCGTGAGCGAGCTCAGGCGGGCGGGCCGGCGCCGTCTCCCTGACGCCGACGCGCTCGCACTCCACACCGAATACCGACGGACCGGCGATCCGCGCCTGCGCGACCGTCTGGTGATCGCGTACGCGGGCGTGGTCAAGCACATCGTGTACCGCAAGCTCCGCGAGCTGCCGTCCTGGTGCGAGGTGGACGACCTGCTGTCCTGCGGGCTGGAGGCGCTGATCGCGGCGGTGGATCGCTTCGACCCCTCGCGCGGCGCCACGTTCGAGCAGTACGCCTGGACGCGCGTGCATGGCGCCGTGCTCGACGAGCTGCGCCGCCAGGACTGGGCGCCTCGGCCCCTCCGCCGCTGGGAGCGCGACATCGCGAAGGCCAGCGAGCAGTTCGTGGCCATCCACCGCCGCCGCCCCACGGAGGACGAGCTGGCGGACGCGCTTGGGATCGAGCGCGAGCAGCTGGACCGCCTCCAGCAGGATCTCCAGGCCTCGGAGCTGACGTCGCTCAACTCGCTCGTCCTCGACGAGGAGGACAGCCAGGTGGAGCGCATCGACACCCTCCTCTCCGACTCCGCCGAGCTCGACCCGGAGCGCGCGACCGCGAGCTCGCAGGCCAAGGAGAAGTTCCGCCGCGCGTTCGCGCGGCTCTCGCAGCGCGAGCGCGAGCTGGCCGTCCTGCTCTACGTGAAGAACCTGACGCTGCGCGAGATCGGCGAGGTGCTGGGCGTGTCCGAGAGCCGCGTGTGCCGCCTGCACGGACGGCTCAAGCAGCGTCTGCGCGAGGCGCTCGCCTCCGACGAGGCGCTCTTCCGCGAAGCCGTCTAGCAGTGGGTCGCTGGCGCTTCTAGGGCGCCACGGCCACGCCGGTCAGGAGCGGACGGACGATCGGCGGGGCGTGCGGGATGCTGCCGCGGCGGTGGCGCTCCACCCGCAGGGGCGAGGACTCGATCGTCTCCAGGGTCGCCCGATTGCAGTGGCAGCCGTGGCCGAAGCGCACCCAGAGCGGGTGCAGGCGGTCCTGCCACCGGGCCAGCCCCGGCTCGGGGGCGCGGACGTGCTCGAGGAAGATCAGCTTGCCGCCCGGCTTGAGCACACGTGCCACCTCGGCCAGCGCGGCGGCCGGGTCCGTGACCGTGCACAGGACCAGCGTGGTGACCGCGGTGTCGAACGAGTCGTCCTCGAAGGGCAGCTTCTCGGCCGGCGTCTCGACGACGCTCAGCTTCAGGTCGCTGGCCGCGGCCTTCCGCCGCAGGCGGCGAGCCATCGGCTCCTCGGGCTCGGTGCAAACCAGCTCCTCGACCGTGGCCGGGTAGTGCTGGATGTTGACCCCCGTGCCGGAGCCGATCTCGATCACCCGCCCGCGTGAGTCAGCGAGCAGCTCGCGTCGCACCTCGCCCATGAAGTTCGCCTCCATGCGCGACTGGAAGCTGTCGTAGCCGGCGGCGAAGATTCGTCCCCAGAGGCTCATCGCTCGGCGAATGGTGCCAGCATTCCGGCCGCACCGACTTAGGGAGGAAGACCACACATGCTCCAGGGCCTCGTCCAGGACGACCATCCGCTGACCCTTCAGCACATCCTCGACCGGATGCGCCGGATGTATGGCGACGGCGAGGTGGTCACGCTGACCGACGACGGCACGGTGCGCGCCACCTACTCCGAGGTGTGCGAGCGGATCGACCGGCTGTGCAGCGGGCTGGAGTCCCTGGGCGTGGGCCCGGGCGACCGCGTGGCCACCTTCGCCTGGAACTCGCAGCGCCATCTCGAGGCCTACATGGCGGCGCCGTGCATGGGGGCGGTGCTGCACACGCTCAACATCCGGCTGTTCGAGGACCAGCTGACCTACATCGCCAACCACGCCAAGGACAAGGTCGTGCTGGTGGACGACTCGATGGTGCCGGTGCTGGAGAAGGTCGCTCCCAGCTTCCAGACCGTCGAGCACTACGTGATCATGGGCGACGGCGACGCGGGCTCCCTGCCCAACGCGATCCGCTACGAGGAGCTGCTGGCCGACCAGCCCGGCGGCTACGACTACAAGCCGATCGAGGACGACCGCCAGGCCGCGGGGCTCTGTTACACGAGCGGCACAACCGGCAACCCCAAGGGCGTCCTCTACTCGCACCGCTCCGACGTGCTGCACGCGCTGGGCCAGTGCATCGCCGACGCTCTTGGGATCTGCAACGCGGACCGCGTCATGCCGGTCGTGCCGATGTTCCACGCCAACGCGTGGGGCCTGCCGCACGCCTCGATGTTCGTCGGCGCCGACATGGTCATGCCGTCGCGCTTCCTCCAGCCGGAGCCGCTGGCGCGCCTGATCGAGGACGAGCGCGTGACGGTGGCCGCGGCGGTGCCGACGATCTGGGCCGACCTGCTGCGCTGGTGCGACGAGCACAAGCCGGACCTCTCAAGCCTGCGCGTGGTGCCGTGCGGCGGCGCGGCGGTGCCGCTGGAGCTCCAGAAGGCGTGGGAGGAGCGCCACGGCGTGAGGATCCTCCAGGCCTGGGGGATGACCGAGACCAGCCCGGTGGGCTCGGTGGCGCGGCCGCCCCGCGGCGTCGAGGGCGACGAGGCGTGGGCGTGCCGGGCCAAGGCGGGCCGGATCCTGCCGCTGGTGGAGGCCCGGCTGGTGGCGGACGACGGCTCGGAGGTGGACTGGGATGGCGAGCAGACCGGCGAGCTGGAGGTGCGCGGCCCGTGGATCGCCTCGGCCTACTACGAGGATCCGAGCGGCGCGGACAAGTTCGACGACGGCTGGCTGCGCACCGGCGACATCGCCGCGATCGACTCGAAGGGATTCATCCGCATCACCGACCGTGCCAAGGACGTGATCAAGTCCGGCGGCGAGTGGATCTCGTCGGTCGAGCTCGAGGGCGAGCTGATGGCGCACCCCGAGGTGCTCGAGGCGGCGGTGATCGCCAAGCCCGACGAGCGCTGGTCGGAGCGCCCGCTTGCGTGCGTCGTGCGCAGCGAGGGGTCCGACGTGTCGGCGGAGGACCTGCGCGAGCACCTGCGCTCGCGCGTGGCCAAGTGGTGGCTGCCAGACGAGTTCGCCTTTGTGGACGAGGTGCCCAAGACCAGCGTCGGCAAGTTCGACAAGAAAGTGCTGCGAAAGCGGCTGGAGGAGGGGCAGCTCGAGCGCGAGCCGGTGGGCGCCGCGGAGCGCTAGTGCCTCCAGGACGGCGGTGCGGTCAAGCGCCGTTCTCGATCGGATAGCCGCTCTGCTGCCAGCTGCCCACCCCGCCGGGCACAACGTGCAGCACGCGCCGGGCGCCGAAGCGGCTGAGCAGGCTGGCCGCCACGGCGCTGCGCTGGCCGGACATGCAGATGGCGGCGACCGGCCGTGCCGGATCGATGCCGTCCGGGACGGAGTGGATGTCGTGGTAGGGCTCGTGGACGGAGCCCGGTATGCGCGACTCGCGCCACTCCTTCTCCTCGCGCACGTCGAGGATCTGCACGTCGGAGTCGTCGTCGCTGGTCAGCGCGTGCAGCTCGCTGACGTCCACTCGCTCGATCCGGTTCACGTCGCGCCCCTCGGCGCGCCAGCTGGTCAGGCCGCCCGTCAGGTAGCCCGCCACCTTGGTGATGCCAACCGCCGCCGCGAGCCGGGCCGCGTCGTGCCCGTCGGCGTCGTCGCGGCCCACGAAGACGATCTCCTGCTCGCGGTCGGCGATCCACGCCAGCTTCGTGCCGAAGCCGGACCGGAGCATGGTGTTGCAGACCGATCCCGGCACGTGCGCGTCGTCGAACTGGAAGTCGGTGCGCACGTCCACGACCAGCGCGCCGTCGAGCTGCGCCTGGTTCAGCTGGCGCGGCGTGAGCGGCAGCGGGTCGCCGCCGCCTGTCACGAGCGGTCCGCGGTTGAGGGCGACGGTGGCCTGGAAGTTGGGCGGCTGCGGCGCGAGCGCCGAGATGGCGCGCTCCACGAAGCGCGACTCGTCCTCCTCCTGGAGCAGGTCGTTGTGGCGTAGCTCGTAGCCGATCGTGGAGGAGACCTTCATGTCCATCCCGGGGCCGCCGCAGAGGGAGCCGCCGAGATGCCCCGGCCAGACCTCGGTCTCTGGCGGCATGGCGAGCAGACGACGCAGCGTGTGGAACATGTCGCGCGCGCCCTCCTCCTTCTCCACGGCCAGGTCGGGTCGGGCCACGTCGCCGACGAACAGGGTGTCGCCGGTGAGAACCGCCCACGGATCGTCCCCGCGGCCGGTGTCGACCAGCGCGAAGGCCGTGTGCTCGGGGCGGTGCCCGGGGGAGTGGATGGCGCGCACGACGATCGCGCCCAGCCGCAGCTCCCAGCCGTCGTCGAACGGCTCGTGCTCGTACTCCGCTCCGGCGTCGCGGTGGATGTGGATGACCGCGCCCGTGGCCGCGGCCAGCCGGCCGTGCCCGGAGACGTGGTCCGCGTGGGTGTGCGTCTCCAGCACGTGCGCGATCTCGACGCCCAGGTAGCGGGCCAGCTCGAGGTACCGGCCGATCTCGAAGCGCGGGTCCACCACGGCGGCTACGCCCGCGTGCTCGTCGCCGATCAGATAGGACGCGCAGCCCAGATCGTCGTGCACGATCTGCCTGAAGATCACCGAGCAAGCATAATCCGGCCGACCAGGAGCAAATGGACGTCTTCCGCACCCCAGACGAGCGCTTCGCCGGACTGCCCGGCTACGACTTCGAGCCTCACTACGCCGAGGTCGACGGGCTGCGCCTGCACTACCTCGACGAAGGCGACGGGCCGCCGGTCGTCTGCTTCCACGGCGAGCCCAGCTGGTCGTATCTCTACCGCAAGATGCTGCCGCCGCTCGTGGCCGGGGGACACCGCGTGCTGTGCCCCGACTTCGCCGGCTTCGGCCGCTCCGACAAGCCCACCGACCGCGATTGGTACAGCTACGACCGCCACGTCGAGCTGATGACGCGCCTCCTGGACGAGATCGACGTGCGCGACGCCACCGCGGTCGTGCAGGACTGGGGCGGCCCGATCGGGCTGCGCTGGGCCGTGGAAAATCCCGACCGCGTGGCGCGGCTGGCGATCCTGAACACGGGCCTCTTCACGGGCCGCGTCAGCAAGGGCTTCCTCGCCTGGCGAGACTTCGCCGTGAAGAACCCGGACCTTCCGGTCGGCTTCGTGATCCAGGGCGCGACCACCACCGAGCTGCCGGACGAGGTGGTGGCGGCCTACGAGGCGCCGTTCCCCACCGTCGAGTCGAAGGCGGGTGCGGCCCAGTTCCCGGTGCTGGTGCCCACGTCGGACGACGCGCCGGGGGCCGCGGAGATGAAGGCCGTCATCGACGCCCTGTCCGGCTGGGACAAGCCCGCGCTGGTCGCGTTCTCCGACTCCGACCCCGTTTTCCCGTTCCCGAAGTCGGGCCAGGTCTTCTGCGACATGATCCCCACCGCCGGCGAGCAGGTGAAGATCGAGGGCGCCGCGCACTTCCTCCAGGAGGACCGCGGCGAGCAGATCGCGCAGCATGTTCTGGAGCTGACCCAGCCGTAGCGGATACGGTCTCCCTGACGTGATGGAGCCCCAGCCGGAGTTCGAGGTCGAAGCCCGCCGCGAAGGAGGCGCGCTGGTGGTCGCCCCGGCGGGCGAGATCGACATGGCCACAGCCGGCCGGGTCGTGGATGCCCTGCGGGACGGCGGCGCGGCCCACCAGGTGGTCGTGCTCGACCTGCGCGGCGTCACCTTCCTCGACACCTCCGGCGTGCGGCTGGTCGTGGCGGAGCAGCGGCGCGCGCAGGAGGAGGGCCATCGCTTCGCCGTCGTGCGCGGGCCCGACACCGTCCAGCGCATCTTCGACATCTCTGGGCTGAGCGACGAGCCGGGCCTCCTGATCGCGGATCCGGCCGAGGCTCTCGAAGGGGCGTAGCTTGGAGACGGACGAGCTGACCCGCTTCAAGCTGCTGTCGGGCGTGGGCGGGGTGGCGGATGGGTCGCTGAGCTTGGAGGGGACGGTCGCCGCCGTCCTCGAGCTGCTCGTGCCCGAGTACGCGGACGCGGGCATGCTGGACGCCCTCGAGGAGAGCGGCGAGCTGCGCCGGCTGGGCGCGAGGGTGGACGGTCCCGACTCGGCGGAGGCGGAGGCGGCGTTCCTTCGCCGGCGCCAGCCGGACTCCAGCGCCGCGGTCGGCTCGCGCCGAGCGGCGGACACGGGGAGCCCGCAACTGGTGACCCCCTTGCCGGAGAACGCCCTGCGGATGATCGCCTTCGACGAGAACGACCTGGCGGTGCTCCTGGGTCTGGAGCTGACGGCCGTCATGTTCGTCCCGCTCAAGGCGCGCGGCCGGACGATCGGCGCGATCTCGCTGGGCGTCGGGCGGTCCGGCCGCGGCTACACCCAGGCGGACCTCGACTTCGCCGAGGTGCTCGCCGGCCGCGTGGCGCTGGCGCTGGACAACGCCGGCCTGTCGGCGTCGCTCTCGAGCCTCGAGCGCCAGCTCGAGGCCACGCTGTCGAGCCTCGCCGAGGCGGTCACCGTCCAGAGCCGCGAGGAGACGGTCTACGCCAATCCGGCTGCCGCGCGCCTGCTGGGAGTCGAGTCACCAGATGAGCTTCTCGGCGTGCGCCGGGGCGAGCTGATGTCGAGGTTCGACGTCTTCCACGAGGACGGGAAGCGGGTCGCGTTGGAGGACCTGCCGGGCCTGCGCCTGTTGGCGGGGGAGGATCCGGATCCGCTGCTGGTGCGCAACGTGGTGAGGGCGACCGGCCAGGAGCGCTGGCTGCTGAACAAGGCCACCCCGGTGCACGACGACCGCGGCCGGGTGGCTCTCGCCGTGAACGTGATCGAGGACGTGACCGAGGTCAAGCGCGCCGAGCTGGCGCAGCGGCTGCTGGCCGAGGCGGGGGAGGTGCTGTCGTCGTCGCTCGACTACGAGCGCACCCTCCAGGAGGTCTCGCGGCTGGCGGTTCCCCAGCTGGCCGACTGGTGCGGCGTGAACATGCCGGACGAGCACGGAATGATCAAGCAGGTGGCCGTCGCGCACGTCGACCCGGAGAAGGTGGCGCTCGCGTGGCGGATGGGCGAGCGCTATCCGTCGCGGATGGACGAAGCGGAGGGGGCCGCGGAGGTCATCCGCTCGGGCGTGTCGCAGATGATCAACGAGATACCCGAGGGCGCCCTCGCCGAGGCGGCACGCGACCCGGAGCACCTGGAGCTGCTGGAGAGCCTGGGCATGCGGGCGGCGATCATCGTCCCACTGCGCAGCGGCTGGCGGACGACTGGGGCGCTGACGCTCGTCTCCGCGGAGTCCGGGCGGGTGTTCACGGAAGCCGATCTGGCGCTGGCCGAGGAGCTCGGCCGCCGCGCGGGCACCGCGGTCGAGAACGCCCGCCTGTACACGGAGCGCTCGCAGATCGCGCACACGCTCCAGGAGAGCCTGCTGCCTCCCGAGCTGCCCGAGATGCCGGGCTGGAGCATCGCGTCGCTCTACCGGCCGGCCGGCGAGGAGAACGAGGTGGGTGGGGACTTCTACGACGCGTTCCCTGTCGAGGACGGCTGGATGGTGGTGGTCGGGGACGTGGCCGGCCGCGGCGCGGCGGCGGCGGCCCTCACCTCGCTGGCGCGCTACACGCTGCACACCGCGGGCGAGCTCTTGGGCGACCCGGTCCAGGCCGTGGAGCGCCTGAACGCCACGCTGTGCGCGCGGCCCGAGCTGTCGCTGGTCGCGGTGTGCTGCGCACTGGTGTGCGAGCGCCGCGGCGTGGCCACCGTGAAGCTCGTGTGCGGCGGCCACCCGCTCCCGTACCTGCTCCGCGACGGCGGGGCGACCCAGGTGGGCGAGTTCGGCCGCTTCCTCGGGGCGTTCGAGGACAGTCGCTGGCAGCCGGTCGAGATCGAGCTCGAGCCCGGTGACCAGCTGGTGCTGCACACCGACGGAGTGATCGACACGGTGGGGGAGACCGGCCGGTTCGGGGAGGAGCGGCTGGCCCAGACGCTGGCGGGCGCGTCCAGCCCGGCGGACGTCGTCGAGCGGGTGGACGCCGCGCTGTCGGCGTTCGCGCGCGGCTCGCAGGCCGACGACACGGCGTTGCTCGCGGTTCAGCGCACCGGCGGGTCCGCGGAGGACGCCCCGTGAGCCGCCGATCGCGCGCGACCCGCGTGGAGTTCGCCGTACCGGGCGGACAGGGCGCGCCGGCCAAGGCGCGGCGCGAGCTGACCTCCAAGCTCACGAAGCACCTCGAGCCGCGCGTCATGTACGAGGTCAGCCTGCTGCTCAGCGAGCTGGTGACCAACGCGGTGCGCCATGGCGGCGCCGGCGAAGGCCATCGCATCGGGGTCGAGGTTCGGCTCATCGCAGATCGGATCCGGGTGTCCGTGACCGACCCGGGCAAGGGATTCGACCGCCCGGCGACCCCGCGCGCCCACGCCGGCGGCCAGGGCGGCAACGGCCTGCCGCTGCTCCAGGCGCTGGCGAGCGACTGGGACGTGGAGCGGGGGAAGGGCACCCGCGTGTGGTTCGAGATGGCGGTGGAGCGGGCGGCCTAGTGCGGATGAGAGGACTCGAACCTCCACGGGGTTGCCCCCACGGCGACCTGAACGCCGCGCGTCTACCAATTCCGCCACATCCGCAGGCGGCCATCAGGGTAGCCGCTGCCCCGCCGCCGGTGCGGGCTGTTCGGGACTAGGGGGCTCGCCCGGCGGGATCGCGGTCGGCGATCCGCGAGAAGGTGCCGAAGAAGCGGTCCCAGTAGGGCGCGCTGATACCGAAGCCCGTGGTGTGGTCCTGGAAGTGGTGGCGCATGTGCAGCTCGCGCAGCCGGCGCCCGATCCAGGTCTTGGGCTTGTGGTGGTGCAGGTGGTAGTGCGTCATGTCGTAGATCAGGTAGCCCGCCAGGAACCCGGCCGCGAACGGCAGGTACAGCGGCGACCCGAGCGCGGCGTAGAAGCCCAGCACGAACAGCGAGGACAGCGGCACGCTGACCGACGGCGGCATGACCAGCCGCAGCGGGTCGTTGGGGTGGTCGTGGTGCACGCCGTGGATGATCCAGTGCAGGCGCGCCCCGAACCCATCCTCGGGCTCGAAGTGGAAGATGACCCGGTGGATCCAGTACTCCGACAGGGTCCAGAACGCGTAGCCGCCCGCCGCCAGGCCGAGCATGCCCAGGGCACTGACCCGGCCGACGGCCAGCGCGAGCAGCACCGCGATGGCCGGCACGAAGATGACGACGGGCACGGCGGGGTGGACCCGCGAGAGCTTGTCCAGCAGGTCCGAGTCGAACATGCGCGGCGATGCTCTGAGGAGGTCTGTGCGGCGGGCTTCCATGGCGGTGGCGATGGTAGCGGGAGCGACCCGCGGCGTCACTCCACCGCTTGGGTCGCAGGAATACGCGGGCGAGCAGAGAACGCTCCATGCGCACGGGCCGAACACGGCGCCGCGCATCCACCCATGGAACGAACAACGATCACGCGCGGCGCCGCGCTCGCGGCGGCCCTGGCCGTCACCGCCGCCGGGGCCGTGGGGGTCGCCACGGCCGGGCCCGCCTCGACCGACGCCAACGGCAACTTCGCCGTCCTCGACGTCGACGTCAGCCCGCCCCAGGCCGGCACGAAGACGCTCGCGCGCGGGATCGGCCTGACCATCCACGAGTTCTTCGGCAACAGCAAGAACGGGTCGCGCTCGCCCTACACGGGCGACGCGATCATCCGCCTTCCGCGCGGCATGCGCGCGAACGCGGCGACGATGGCCTCCAGGTGTCCGCTGCCCGCGAGCACCGACCAGGTGGGGATGGAGACCCGCTGCCCGGCAGCGGCGAAGATCGGCTCGGGGACCGGCGAGGCCGACGCCCGGCCGACGATCCAGGAGTTCCTGCCGGCCACGGTCAACGCGTACAACGGCGAGCTCCACGGCGGCAACCCGACGCTGGTGCTCATGATCACCGCCAGCGCCGGCACCACGCCGCTGCACGCGGAGGTCGACTACGAGTACACGGACGACCCCAACGGACCGTACGGCGTCAAGCTCGCCACCTTCAAGCCGGTGGCGGACGCCAACAGCACCTTCCTGGGCATCCGCAAGCTCGACCTGAACCTGCCCAACAGGGTCGTCAAGGTGAAGGGGCCGAAGGGCAAGCGGGTCCGCGTGTACTACCTCGAGGCGCCGACCAAGTGCAGCAAGGTCTGGGCGTTCGCGCAGACGACGGCCACACCGGCCGCCGACGCCAGCCTGACCGCCACGGACGTCGTGGCGTGCGTCAAGGCGCCCCGCGGCCACTAGCCGACCCGCAACGGCTCTCCCACGCCGCATCGGGGGCGTGCTTACATTAGGTGCGAGCGGAGGGGCTCGTCGTCGCGCGCATCCGGCGTGCCCGGCGCTGCGAGTAGCCACACGACATGTCCACGCCCGCCAAATCTCCGCTCTACGACCAGGCCGCCCACCATGATGCGGACCGTCGCCGCCAGCAGATCGCGCGCCGGCGCGCGGTGGCCCTCGCGGGACTGGCGGCCCTGTTCCTGACCGGCCTGATCCTGATCGTCGGCCAGGGCTCGACCCGTCACGTCAGGCGCCTCGCGACGACCAGCGAGCTGGCCACCAAGGAGCAGCTCCAGCGGCTCGCCGCGCTCGCGCAGAAGCGCGCGGCCGCGGAGGGCCGGGCGATCGACCGCGTCCTGGCGTACACGCCGTTCGTGACCAGTGGCGGTGGACGCAAGCGCGAGATCGCCCTCACGTTCGACGACGGGCCAGGCCCCTACACCCCGCAGGTGCTGCACGTCCTGCGCCAGTTCAAGGTGCACGCGACGTTCTTCGAGGTCGGCTTCATGGAGCGCTGGTTCCACACGTCCACGGCGAAGGCGATCCGGGAGGGGCACACCGTGGGCGACCACACGGAGAGCCACCCCAAGATGGGGCGCCTGCCGCGCGCGGCCCAGCGCGCCCAGATCGAATCCCAGGAGCAGTGGCTGAGCAAGCTGGGGCTGCCCCGCCCGCGCCTGTTTCGCCCGCCGTTCGGCTCCTTCAATCCCACCACCTTCTCGCTGCTGCACAACCACCGGATGCTGATGGTGCTGTGGTCCGCCGACAGCCAGGACTACCGCCGGCCGGGCGCCCGGGCGATCGTCCGCAACACGCTGGCGGGGGCCAAGCCCGGGGCCATCATCCTGATGCACGACGCGGGTGGGGCGCGGTCGCAGACGGTCGCCGCCCTGCCGGAGATCATCCGCCGCCTGCACAGGCGCCACTACAAGCTGGTCACCGTCCCGCAGCTCATGCTCGACGATCCGCCGCCGCGCGGGCAGCGGCTGCCGCACTACCTCGTCGGCGGCTGAGCCCCCGGGCGCTCAGTCGTTCAGCGGAGCGGCCACGGCCTCCTCGAACCCGTTGGCCGCCAGCGCCCGCATGGCGCGGTCGAGCTTCTGGGTGTCCTCGACCGTCTCGATCGAGGAGACCTTGCCCCAGCTCAACGCGATGCGCTGCTTGAAGGTGTTCTCGTAGGGCGCCCCGTCGGGCAGATTGCCGCTGATGGTCGCGTGCGTGGCCACGCGCGTGTTCCACGGCGGGCCGGCCACCATCAGGTCCTGGAGCTCGAAGCGCGCGTCGGGCAGGATGCGGAACACCCGCTGGAACCAGGCGTCCACGGTCTCGCGCCGCCGGCGGACGCCGCTGATCGACGTCTCGCCGTGGAAGCGGTAGATGAACTCCGGCGCCAGGCCCTCGAGGACCGGTTGCCAGTCGTGGCGGTTGAGGCTGCCGAAGAGGCGGCGCACCTGGAAGGCGACCACGAAGCGGTAGAGCGGGGGAGCGATGGCGAGCAGCGCCACGAGCGCCAGCACGGGCGCGATGCTACTCCGGTGGCTGGAGCCCGGTGTGCGCTGGCGCACACAGGGTCCGGGCGGTCGCCGGATGGCTGCGGCACGCTCGATTCAGGCCTTCGGCGCTTGGGTCGATAAGAGATTCGTCCGGCCTGGCCCGGACCATGCAGCCATGAGATCAGAGCCGGCTCTTCGCATCCTCCACGTCGAGCGCGTTCCCGCGAGCGCCAGCCTGGGCATGCTCCGCTTCCAGGGCGAGTGGACCGGGTCCCCGGTGCCGGGAGCCCTCGAGCTGGTGGCGGGCAAGGTCCGCCTCGAGCCGCTCCCCGCGCCGCCCGGCGCCGACGCGGCGACCGGCTTCAGGGCGGCCTTCGCGCTGCCCATCGAGCGGCTGGACGACCTGGGGTCCACGTGGTCGCTCGAGTCCGAGGCCGGTGGCCGCGTCGAGGTGGAGTGGCCCGACTCCGAGCAGGCCGCCCCGGTCACCCGGCCGGACGCCGCGGCGTCGGTCGCGCAGGCTGCCACCGAGGCGCTCATGGAGGTGCGCGAGCAGGGTGAGGAGCTGGTCCGGCAGAGGGACGCCGAGATCGCCCGGCTGCGCGCCGACCTGGACGAGGCCCTGTCGATCCTGGCCAACGCCGACGAGAAGGTCGACGCGGCGCAGCAGGCCTCCACCGCCATGTCCCGCCGCCTGCGCCAGGCGGAGCAGGACGCCCAGGAGGCGCGCCAGGCGGCGCGCGCGCTGGAGGCCGCCGTCGACGAGCCGCGCGCCGCGCTCTCGAGCGAGCGTGCGCGGGTGGCCGAGCTGGAGGCCGCCCTCGCCGGGGAGCGCGAGCGGCGCCTGGAGCTGGAGGGCGAGATCGGCCCGGCCGTAGACAGGCTGGCCGCCGCGCTCGAGGCCGCGCGTGCGGCCGAGGGCGCCGCGGCCGCGTTGCAGGCCGCGTCGGCGGAACACAGCCAGCGGAACAGCCGAATCGAGCTGGAGCTCACCGAGCAGCGCCAGCTGGCGGCCAAGCTGGAGCACGCCCTTGCGGACGCGCTGGCGGCGCAGCGGGCCGGCGCCGCGGACCAGGGTGCCCTGGCCACGCTGCAGGCCGAGCTGGCGGCGGAGCGGCAGGGCCACGAGGGTGCGCAGCAGGCGCTGGCCGCCCAGGTCGAGCGCACCGAGGAGCTGCAGCGCGATCTGCGGTCGCGCGACGGGCGCGAGGCCGCGCAGCGCGCCGCGATCGCCACGCTGGAGGACGAGCTGTTCGCCGCGCGCGCGGAGGTCGACGAGCAACGAGCTCGGGGCGCCGCCACGGCAACCGAGGTCGATGCCGTCGCACGAGCCGAGGCGGATGCCGCGCACGCCCAGCTCGACGCGGCTCGCTCCGAGCTGGAGCAGATGCTCGCGGCACACGAGGCGCTGGCCGCGCAGCTCGAGGAGGAGGCGCGGGCGCGGGAGGCGCACGATGCCGAGCTGCACCAGACCATCGCGGCTCTTGAATCCGAGCTGGAGTCAGCCGGAGCGGCGCCAGAGGACGGCGATTCCGCCACGGCCGACGCAGCGCTGGTCAACGAACGCGAGCGGGCCAACGGGCTCGAGCGGCTGCTGGCCGACCGCGACCGTGGCGAGCGCGACCTGCACCAGCGGGTGGCCGAGCTCGAGGCGGAGCTGAGAGCCGCCTCCGCGCGGGCTACCGGCATGGAGTCGGAGCTGGCCAACCTCGACGACGGCATTCGTGCCACCCGCTCGGCCACCATCGTGTCCGTCGACGGCGCGAACGACCCGGTCGGCCCGCGGCGCACGCCACCGGCTCGGCTAAACGGCGGGGACCGGGACGAGTTCGCGGCGCGCCTCGAGCGTGCCAACCAGGCCATTCAACAGGTGGAAGACCCAGGCGCCTGAGCGCCGCCGGCGCACCCGCCGGGCCCCTTCGGTCAACCCGCCTGTCCATATACTCGCCGGCGCTGGAAGCCGCCGACCAACCTCTCCGAAGGCGCGGCCGTACGTGGCCGCGCGTCGTGCCGCGCCCGCTTGCGCTGCTGCTGACCGCGGTGGCGCTGTTCGGCGTCGCCTGGGCGCTGGTGATACCGGTCCAGCAGGCCCCCGACGAGGGCGCCCACATCGCATACGCGCAGACGGTGGCCGTCCGCCACGACCTTCCGGGTTCGGGTCCCAACAGCGCGTCCACGGAGGAGCGCTTCTCGATAGCGACGGCGCTCGGGGGCGAGCTGCAGGGCAACCCCACGAGGAAGCCCGTATGGAGCAGCAGCGCATTCAAGCGCTGGCATTCGGTCAGCGGTCGCCTGAGCGAGTCGGACGGCGGCGGCCCTTTCCGGCAGGCCGAGAATCCGCCGCTCTACTACGCCTTCGAGTCGCTGCCGTACTGGGCCGTGGGAGGCCACTTCTTCGACCGGGTCTACGCGATGCGGCTGTGGTCGTCGCTGATGCTGCTGGTCACGACCGCCGGCGCGTGGCTCCTGGCCGGCGAGGTCTTCGGCCGCAATCGTGTGCTGCAGCTGGGCGCCGCCGCCGTGGCGGGCCTGCAGCCCATGGTCACCTTCATCAGCTCGGGCGTGAATCCCGATTCGATGCTGTTCGCGTTGTGGAGCATCTCGCTCTGGCTGGGCGTGCGGATCCTGAGACGCGGGTTGACGCTGCGCGACGGCGTGGCCCTCGGGCTGGTGGTGGGCTTCGCCGTCACCGAGAAGGCCACCAGCTGGGCGCTCGTGCCGGCGGCGCTGTTCGTGGTGGCGCTGGCGGCGCGACGCCTGCGGGCACGCGGCGTGCCGGGGGTCGGCGTAGCCGTCGCCGTCGCCGCCACCATGCTCGCCTTCGCGCTGCCGGCCGGCGCGTGGGTGGCCACCGCCGCGGCGCTGCACCGGCCGGTGGCGAACCAGGAGGTGGATCGAAACGGGCGCAAGGCGCCGTCGCCGACCTCGCTTCAGACCCTGCGCGAGTTCGGCAGCTACGTGTGGCAGTTCTACCTCCCGCGGCTGTCGTCTCAGACGCCCTTCTTCGGCCAGGGCCCCGGCGGGATCCAGCTCCGCGACACGTGGGTGAACTCGGGCTGGGCCGCGTTCGGGTGGCTGGAGGTTCGATTTCCCCCCTGGGTCTACCGGGTGCTCGAGGCGTTCTCCGTGCTCTCGATCGCGGGCGGGATCGCGGCGCTCGGCCGCGCGGCCAGGTACCGGCGCGTCGACTGGGCCGCGGTCGGCTTCTGCGTGGTGGCCGCGCTCGGCCTGCTCCTGCTGCTGCACTGGGCGGAGTACACGATCGTCAAGCTGGACAACCAGGCGTTCCTTCAGGGGCGCTACATCCTGCCCCTCATCCCGCTGGGTGGGTTGGCCGTATCGGGAGGGATATCGCTCCTTCGGCGCAGGTGGCAGTCGCTGGCCGTCGCGACGCTCATGGCCGGGCTCGTGATCCTCCAGCTGGGCTCGCTGGCCATAACCGTGGACAGGTACTTTGTCTAGGCGGGCGATCGTCCTGTTCGCCGTGCTGGTCGCGGCGGGCATCGGTGCTCTGACCTGGAGCGTGGGCGCGGCCGATCGAGTGGTGGCCTATTCGCCCGGGGTCCCGCCGTCACACGTGGCGGCCGTCGTGCCTCCCGGCCACGAGGTGTGCCAGACCCCGCTCCCGCTCCCGGCGCCCACGGACGCGGTCAGCCTTCAAGTTGGCACCAATCATCGCCCCGGCATACCGCTGCGGGTGATCGTTCGCGACCTGCACGGCCGGCCCCTCGCCGAGGGGGGGATCGGGGCCGGGTACCAGGACGGGGGGATCCAGACGGCGAGGTTCCGGACCGTTCCGGCCGGGTCGACCGTGTCGCTGTGCATCCGCGACGTCGGTCGCGCTCCGGTGTATCCGTACGGGTCCGACTCGGCCAGCGACTCGGGAACGGTCCAGGACGGCCGGCGCGGCACCGTGGACCTGGCCATCACGTTCTTCCGCCCGCGCCCGCGCTCGGCGCTCAGCCTGGTGCCCGCGGCCTTCCGCCACGCGTCGGTGTTCCGCTTCGACTGGGTGGGGGCGTGGACGTACTGGGTGCTGGCGGCGCTCCTGGTGCTCGGCGTGCCCGTCCTGTGCGCCTTCGCCATCCGGGACGCCGAACGCGGCGCCGACGAGGTGGATCGGCGCGACGCCGGGACGAACGCCACCGTGTAGCGCCGGCACCGCCGTCGGCGGCTGGTATATATTGCATACATGGCTGTCGATCTAACCCTCGCGCCCAAGCGCAAGCGCCCGGCGGGGGAGGTCTGCTGCCAGCCGGTCGCCTATCCGGACGTGGACGCAGCGCAGGCGGAGCGCCTGGCACGGGTGGCCAAGGCCCTGTCCGACCCGATCCGGGTGCAGCTGGTGGACGTGCTCCGGAAGGCTCCCGGCGAGGTGTGCGTCTGCGAGTTGGTGCCGCTGTTCGACATCTCCCAGCCCACCCTGTCGCACCACCTGCGCAGGCTGCGCGAGGCCGGCATCGTGGGAGTCGAGCGACGCGGACTGTGGGCCTACTACTTCGTCCACCCCGAGTCCCTGGAGGATCTGACCCGATGGCTGTCCTGAGGCCCCACCTGGCGATCACCGTCACCGACGTCGAGCGGTCGCTGCGCTTCTACGAGGCGCTGTTCGGAACCGCGCCCGAGAAGGTCCGCGACGGCTACGCGAAGTTCTCGGTGGCCGACCCCGCGCTCAACTTCACCCTCAACGAGGGTCCGCGCGAGGGCCTGGGCGCGTTCAACCACGCCGGTATCCAGGTGGCGTCGACGGCCGATGTGCTGCAGGCCAAGAAGCGGCTGGTGGCCGCTGGCCTGGCGACGTTCGACGAGATGGACACCACGTGCTGCTACGCGCGCCAGGACAAGATCTGGGTGCGCGATCCCGACGGCACGCCGTGGGAGGTCTTCACCACCCACGCGGACACCGACCACGCCGGGCACGGCGGGACGGCGCTGGGCCACGAGACGGACTGCGGCTGTGGGCAGACCGGCTGCGCGTGCGCCGCGCGGGACGCCTCCGACGCGTGCTGCGCGTGACCGACACGGTCCGGGACATACACCTGCACGACCCGCAGACGCTCTACCGGCACTGGGAGGACCAGCAATGGAGCCCGTGGGACATCGACCTCGCCGCCGACCGCCAGCAGTGGGCGGAGATGACCGGCGACGATCGGGGGCTGGTGTTCTGGGCGCTGTCGTCGCTGATGGTGGCCGAGGAGCGGATCACCACCAAGTTCGCCGGACTGGTCATGGCCCACGGCAGCGAGGAGGAGGCCACGTTCCTCGCCACCCAGCAGGTGGACGAGGCGCGCCACATGCAGTTCTACGCGCGCTTCCAGGACGAGGTGATCGCGGACCCGCAGGCGATAGCGGCGCACGTCGCTCGTGCCCGCGAGCAGCTCTCGCCGGCCTTCGGCCGCATCTTCGACCATGCGCTGGTCCAGGCCCACGAGCGGCTGGTGGCCAACCCGGGCGACCCCGGCGCCAAGGTCGACTTCGTCACCACCTACCACCTCGTGATCGAGGCAACGCTGGGACTCACGGCCTTTGAGTTCATCACGCGCTACCTGGAGCGCGAGGGCCTGTTGCGCGGCTTTGTGGAGGGCTACACGCGGATCCACCACGACGAGCAGCGCCACATCGGCTACGGCACCTGGTACCTGCGCGACGCCGTGCGCGACGACCCCGAGCTGGCCGATCGAGTGCGCGCCACGCTGCGCGACCTGCTGCCGGCGGTGGCCGACTCGCTCACGCCGCCGGACCGCGAGGGCACGGACTGGGACGCCCTCGGGGCCAGCTCGGAGGAGATCCGCGAATTCGCCATCGGCGGCCTGACCCGCCGTCTGAACATCGTCGGCGTGCCGCTCTCCAGCCTGTGAGCGACGAGCGGCCCGACCTCGCGCGCCGCGCCGCCGCGGAGGGCATTGCCGCCTTCGTGCTGGTCTTCGGCGGCTGCGGCGCGGCGGTCACCGAGGCCCGGACCCACGCGCTGGGCAACGTGGGCGTGGCGCTCGTCTTCGGCCTGGCGATCATGGTCATGGTCTACGCCACCGGGCACCTGTCGGGCGCCCACATCAACCCCGCCGTCACCGTCGCCTTCACGCTGACGCGCCACTTTCCCGGGCGCGACGCCGTGGCCTACGTGGCGGCCCAGCTGACGGGAGCCAGTGCCGGCGCATTGGTGCTGCTGGCCGCCTGGCCCAGCGCTCCCGGCGACCTGGGGGCCACCGTGCCCAGCGTCAGCGCCGGCTCGGCCGTGCTCTACGAGGTCGTGCTCAGCGCCATCCTCATGTTCGTGATCGTCGCGGTGGCCACCGACACGCGGGCGGTGGGGACGGGAGCGGCCATCGCAATCGGCGGGACGGTCGGGCTGGACGCGCTGTTCGGCGGCCCGATCACCGGAGCGTCGATGAACCCGGCGCGGTCCTTCGGTCCCGCGCTGGCCAGCGGCCAGTGGCACAGCTTCTGGATCTACGTGGTCGGGCCCCTGGTGGGCGCGGCGCTGGGCGCGCTGGCCTATCAGCTGGTCCGGGGCGAGCAGCCGGCCCCGACCGGCACGGGGCTCGGCTAGATGGCGACCGTCCTGTTCGTCTGCCTCCACAACGCCGGCCGCTCGCAGATGAGCGCTGCGCTGTTCGAGCGAGCCGCGGAGGGCCGCCACCGCGCGCTCAGCGCCGGGACCACCCCGGCCGAGCAGGTGCACCCCGAGGTGGTGGAGGCGATGCGCGAGCTGGGCGTGGACCTGTCCGACCGCACGCCGCGCGCGCTGACCCGCGGGCTGGCCGAGCAGGCCGACGTCGTGGTCACGATGGGCTGCGGCGACGAGTGCCCCTACATACCGGGCAGGCGCTACCTCGACTGGGAGCTGCCCGACCCCAAGGGAAGGCCGCTCGCCGAGGTGCGCGAGACGCGCGACGAGATAGGGCGCCGCGTCGCAAGCCTGGTCGCCGAGCTGGACGCGCCCGACCGCGGCCGCGCCGAGTAGAGGCCGGTCGGGGCCGACACGTTCTTGAAGAGCCGCGCGCCCAGGCTCTCGAGCTCCACGTGGCGCAGCTGGCCGGCCGCCGCCACGGCCGCCTCCGTCAGGAGCAGCTCGCCCCCACGCGCGGCGGTCGACAGGCGAGCGGCCAGGTTCACGGCGGCACCGAACCAGTCGCCGGCGCGCTCCACGGCCAGGCCGGTGTGCGCGCCCGCGTGCACCGGCGGCAGGTCGTGGGCAGGGCCCAGCTCGGAGCTCAGCCGCAGTCCCAGCTGGACGGTCTCGGCGGCGTCGTCGCCCCGCACCATCACGGCGTCGCCCAGGTGCTTCACGACCTGGGCGCCGTGCTGATCGGCCAGGCGCGCCGCCTCGGTGCCGAACCGGGCCGCCAGGTCGGCCGCCGCGTCGTCGCCCCGCCGCTCCGTGAGCGCCGTGAACCCGACGAGGTCCGCGAATAGAAAGGTGTGCACCCGGAGAACCATTGCCTGACGGGCGTGACCATCGGGCGAACGGCGTTCCATGGGCCGGAACGGCGAGCAATGGCGGGGCCGCACGTAGTCGGAGTCCGAGCGGCGTAGAGCCGCCGGCTCAGGCGGCTCGGCGCCGGGCGCGGCCGCCGCGGCGCCCGCGCTTCTTGCGCGGCAGCGCGCCGGAGGGGCCGCCCAGCGGCCGGGGGTTGCGCCGCCGGGCCGCGCGGGCGTCGCGCGCCGCGTCCCCGGCCAGGTCGTGGGCGCCCATGTCCGCGTAGATGGCCTCAGCCAGCTCGTGGGCAGCCGGGTTGTCGGGCTCGGCGCGGATCCAGTCGCGAACGGCGCGCCCGGCCTCCGTCAGGCGCTGGGCCTTCCGGTACTCGTGGGCCAGCAGTCGAAGGACCTCGGGATGCCTGGGATCGGCGTTGCGGGCGTACACCAGTCGCTGGATCGCAAGCGTGTGGTTGGCGTCCGCGACGGCGTCGCGGGCGGCGGTCAGGAAGCGCTCGGCCCGCTCGGCGTCCTTCTCCCGCTTGGCGAAGTCGACGTAGGTCAGGTTGTCCATCGGCAGCGTGTACGTCCCGGTGGCGAACTCCACCCGGGCCCAGCGCTGGATGTCGTCGCCCTCCCCGGTGAACCTCACGTCGACGATGCTGCCGACGCCCCACTCCGGGTAGGTGGCCGAGCGCACGTAGCGGTACACCACCGAGCGCTCCGGCTGCGCGCCGGCGCGCCGGCCCGGATCCTGGCGCTGCTGGGCCTCGTAGGCGCGCCGGCCCGCCTCGGCCTGGCGCCTGCGGTGGGCGTCGGCGCTGATCCTCACCTCCATCGCGGTGATCGGCCCGTCCGCCTCCGCGCGGGCCTCCAGCAGGTCGGCCGCGGAGTTGACGCTCTTCATCTGCCGCTCGTGCACGATCCGCTGGTCGGGCGCGGCCCGGTCCGGGTGCCAGCGCATGGCCAGCCGCCGGCGGGCGAGCTGGATCTCGCGCACGTCGCAGGGCGGCGTCAGCTCCAGCAGGTCGACGGCCTGGTCGATCGTCATGCGCC
>JAXDIC010000332.1:0-2515 GCA_034664185.1 Thermoleophilaceae bacterium | reverse complement strand
CACGGGCGTGCCGGTGTTCGCGGTCAATTTCGGGGAGATCGGGTTTCTCGCCACCGTCGATCGTGAGGCGTCCGGCTGCGGCTTCGAGGATGCGTTCTCAGGCGACTTCGAGGTGCTCTCGCTGCCGGGGATCTCGCTCTCCGGCGGTCGCGGCGACTGGCTGGCCATCAACGACGTGTCGATGCACCGGCAGCCGGGCAAGCGCGTCGCGGACCTGTCGTACGCCGTCGGGTCCGACGAGATCGGGCGGGTGCGCTGCGACGGTCTGGTCGTCGCCACGCCCGCCGGGTCGACGGGCTACAACCTGGCCAACGGCGGACCGGTCATGGCCTGGGGCGTGGCCGGGTTCGTGGTCTCGTTCATCGCCCCGCATTCGCTGACCGCTCGTGCGCTGGTGGCGGCGCCGAGCGACCTGCTGCGGATCGGAAATCGGTCCCGGGAAGAGCCGGTCGACGTCACCGTGGACGGCCGGCCGGTGTGCGTGCTGCCGCCCGGCGAGGAGATCGTGGCCCGGTTCATCGACGACCAGGGCCACCTCGCGCAGATCGCGGGATCGACCTTCTACCACCGCCTGCGGGAGAAGTTCGGCCGGCTGGCCACCGCGCAGTAGGGCACCCGCTCGGCGGCCTCGATCCGTCCCGGGCCCCTGCTAAACCGTTGCGCATGCTGCACGAGCTGCGCGTCGAGAACCTGCTGCTGATGGAGCGGGCCGAATTGCGGATGGCCCCCGGCCTGAACGTGGTCACGGGGGAGACCGGCGCGGGCAAGACCCTGCTTGCGCATGCGCTGGATCTGCTCCTGGGCGGAAAGGCGCGGCACGGGATCGTCCGTGAAGGTGCGGCCGAAGCCTACGTCGAGGGGGTGTTCTCGATGCCCTCCGGGCTCGCACCGGAGCTCGCCGAGCGCCTCCCCGAGGGCACCGAGGAGGTCGTCCTCGCTCGGCGGGTGTGGCCGGACGGTCGCACGCGGGCGTACGTCTGTGGACGCTCGGCGACGGTGGCAGACCTGCGGGAGCTGGGCGGGCGCCTGCTGGCCTTCTATGGCCAGCACGAACATCGCAAGCTGATGCTGGGCGCCGCGCAGCTGGACATCCTGGACGCCCATTGCGGCCCGGCCCAGCTGACGCTGCGGGCGCAGACGGCCGAGACCTACGAATCCGCCCGCCGGGTCGAGGAACGCGTGCAGGAGCTGCGCGGAGTGGCGGGAGCACGCGACCGGGAGCTCGATCTGGTCGCGTTCGAGCTCGAGGAGATCGAAGCGGTGTCGCCCAGCGAAGAGGAGGAGAAGGAGTTGGTGCTGGAGCGAGAGCGCCTGCGGCACCTCGAGACCCTGCGCCAGGCCGCGGCCGCCGGAGCCGAGGCGATCGCGCCGGAGGCCGGAACCGGCGTCGCCGAGCTGGTCTCGGGCGCCGCCCAGCAGCTCGAGCATGCCGCCAACGTCGATCCTATGCTCGCCCCGCTGGCCGAGCGTATGCAGGCGCTGCGGTTCGAGGCCGAGGATCTGGCCGGGGAGTTGAAGGGCTACCTGGTGGACGTCGAGGGTGCTCCGGGCCGGCTCGAGGAGGTGGAGGAGCGCCTCGCCCTGTACGCGCGGCGGCAGCGCAAGCACGGCGGCTCGGTGGCCGACGTTCTGGCGCACGCCGAGCGCTGCCGAGCTCGTCGGGACGAGCTGGAGAACGCGGACGTGGCGCTGGAGGCTGCGGAGGGCGAGCTCGTGGCCGCGCGGGCGGCACTCGAGGAGCTGGCCGCCGCGCTGACCAAGCGCCGGCGCGCCGTCGCCGGTGAGCTGGCCACCGCGGTCCGGGGCCGATTGGGCGAGCTGGCCATGCCCGATGCCGTGTTCGAGGTCGACGTGCGCCCCCGGACCGATGGGTGCGGACCGCGCGGGGCCGACTCGGTCGAATTCTCGATCGCGCCCAACGCGGGGCTGCCGGCCGGCCCGCTGCGGGAAGTCGCCTCGGGCGGTGAGCTCAGTCGGGTGATGCTGGCGCTGCTCAGCGTCGCCCATGGCGGGGCCAGCTCGAGTGGCACAGGCTCGGACGCCGCCGGGCCGGCTCAGCCGCTGCTGGTGTTCGACGAGATCGATGCCGGGATCGGGGGCCACACCGCCCGCGCGGTCGGGGAGCATCTGCGAGCGCTCTCCGAGGGTCGTCAGGTCCTCTGCATCACTCATCTGCCGCAGGTGGCGGCGCTCGGCGCTCGTCACTTCACCATCGTCAAGGACAGCTCGACCGTGCCGGCGCGCACGACGGTGAGCTTGCTGGGGGACGATGAGCTCGTGGGTGAGCTGGTCCGCATGCTCGGGGCCGGCGACGGCGACCGCGCCGCGAGCCAGCACGCCCGTCAGCTGCTCCGCGCGGCCTGATCCCGTCCGCCCCCGGCGCTACCTTCAGCGCGTCCACTACACTCAAGGATCGATCGATGGCACAAGACCCGCGACGCCCCGCGACCAACTCCAACGGGGAAACCCGTTTCATCTTCATCACCGGCGGGGTCGTCTCCTCGCTGGGTAAGGG
>JAXDIC010000324.1:0-46211 GCA_034664185.1 Thermoleophilaceae bacterium | reverse complement strand
CTCCGGCGACCACCTGCTGGGCCGGGTCTCCCTCTACTACGACTACGGCTACACACCCGACCCCGCCGGCGAGTTCCTGTCCAGCCTCGAGGTGGTGGCGGAGCTGCCCTCGCGGCTGTGCCTGTCGGGCCACGGCCGCCCCTTCATCGACGTCAGCGCCCACATCGAGGCCAACCGGCGCGAGGTGGCAGAGCGCATGGGCCGCGTCCGCCGCGCGCTGGAGGAGGGGCCCAAGACGCCCTACGAGATCGTGCCGACGCTGATGGACACCACCGAGCTGACGCCGATGATCGTCAACTGGGGCCTGTCCGAGACGCTCTGCTACCTGCGCTACTTCGAGCTGCGCGACACCGCGCGCCGGGTGGACGGCGAGGACCCGGAGCGCTGGGAGCTTGCTGCCTAGGCCCTAGACAGGCTCCAGCCGGCGATCCCAGGGGCGCGCCGCACGCAGCGCCGCCAGGATGGCCCGCGTGGCCGGCGAGCGGTTGAGCGTGTAGAAGTGGATGCCGGGCGCGCCGCGGGCCAGGAGGGCCGAGCACTGGAGCGTGGCGTATGCCACGCCCAGGTCCTTGACGGCGTCCGCGTCGTCCGCCCGCGCCGCCAGCTCGCGCTCGAACTTGTCCGGGATGCGGGCACCGCACATCTCGGTGAAGCGCTTGATCTGGGCGAAGTTGGTGACGGGGATGATGCCCGGGATGATCGGCACCTCGATGCCGGCCGCGCGCGCCTCGCGCACGAAGTCGAAGTAGAGCTCGTTGTCGAAGAAGAGCTGCGTGATCAGGAAGCTGGCGCCGGCGTCGACCTTGCGCTTGCAGAAGATCAGGTCGTGCTCCAGGCTCGGGGCCTCGGGGTGGACCTCCGGGAAGCACGCGCCGCCGACGCAGAAGTCGTAGCTCTCGGAGATCAGCTCGATCAGCTCGGGCGAGCTGCCCAATCCGTCCGGGTGCGCCTTCCACTCGCTCTCCCCGCGCGGCGGGTCCCCGCGCAGGGCGAGGATGTTCTCGATCCCGGCGTCGCGGACCTCGTCGAGGATCTCGCGCAGGCGGTCGACCGGCTCGCCGACGCACGACAGGTGGGCCATCGCCTCGATGCCCAGCTCCTGCTTTATCCACTTGGTCACCTCGACCGTGCGGTCGCGGGTGGAGCCCCCGGCGCCGTAGGTCACCGAGACGTAGGCCGGCTCGTCCTTCGACAGCTCGGATAGCGCGCTCTTCAGCTGAGTCATCCCGTCGTCGGTCTGCGGCGGGAAGAACTCGAACGAGAAGACGGGCCCACCCTCGTCGAGGATCTCGTCGATTCGCATGAGAAAAGGTTACGAGCCCGCGGGCTCCTTCCCTCCATCGGGCGGGACGATGTCCAGGCCCACGGCCAGCCTGGGCTTGCCGTTCACCTGGTACTCGACGTCGACCGAGTCGTTCTTGCGATAGGTGCCGAACAGCGCGAGGAACATCGCCGTCCAGCGCCAGAACCCCAGCCGGCCCTCCTTCTCGAGGTGGCGGGGAAACGCCAGCGTGCGCCCGCGCAGCTCGTAGTCCTCCCCCTCGGTCTGCGGCACGCCGTTGACGAACACGCGGTAGGGCGGCTCCGCGCCGCGGGGCAGATCCACCAGCCAGCGCCTGTCCGCGTCCATTGGCGGCGAGGGTAGCCGCGCGGCGGCGCTACGAGCTGGGCGTGACGCGGCCCCAGCCGTCGCACTCGTCGTTGCCCGAGTTCTGAAAGCCGCCGAGCACGAGGTGCACCCAGTCGCTGCGGTTGTGTGCGCGCGCGATCACGTCGATCTCCATGCGCGCGGCCGCCGCGGGCCCCAACTCGGTCTGGGAGTCGTGCACGACCGTCTTGCCTCCGTTGTCCGTGACCCAGCCGCTGTAATCGACCACGGTCGCCCCCGGCGCGCTGATCACGAAGTGCACCCCCAGGGAGTCGCACAGGATGTCGATCTTGACCCCGGAAACGGTTACGACGCCGGGCACCTCCTGCGGGCTGGTGAGATGGCGGCTGAAGGTGACCGCGGCCTTGCCGGGTCGGCCCAGCGGTCCCTTGTTGCCGTCCGGCCCGATAGCGCCCGTGGCTCCGCGTCGGTTCCACTCGAGCGACCTGCGCCCCTTGCCGCACTTCTTGCCCGCCTTGGCCAGCGTGAGCGTGCCCTTCGTGTCGACGCAGCCGTGCAGCGAGCCATTCGAGCCCGCGAAGGCGGCCAGCGCCCCGCCCGTCAACGCGACGACGAGGGTGAGGCCGGAGACGACGTAGGCGAACGAGATGCGTGGGCGGAGAAGCGATCGCATGGTTAGAGCGAGGGGAGGATGAAGCCCCAGAAGCGGCAGTCCTTGCTCACGGGGTGTTGGGCGGCGCCGAGGACGAACTGGTTCCACTTCGACTCGCTGCCGGCGCGCGCGATCAGGTTGACTTCGAGGTTCTGAGTTGCGGTGCCCGACGAATAGGCGAACAGCGAGTTGCGCAGCGGCTTGAACACGTCGTCGTCGACCTCGGTGCCGCTGTAGCTGACGCCCACGGGACCACCCGGCACGATCACGTACGAGACACCGCTGGTGCTGCAGACGCCGTTGACGTTGAGGATGCCCAGGCTGGCGACCGGCTGAGCCTCTCCCGCGTGCAGCGACTTCGAGAAGGAGGTGGCGCTCGCCCCGTCCAGGCCGCTGTCACCCCGTTGCCCCTTGTCGCCCCTCGCCCCGGTCGGACCGCGCCGGCTCCAGGCCACGGCGGTCTGCTTCTTGCCGCACTTCTTGGCGATCTTCACGTGCCCCTTCCCGTCGACGCACGCGTGAATCGCGCCGCCCGAGGCGCCGAGGCCGGACGCCGCGAGCGCGCCGCCGGCCAGCGCGACGAGAAGGGCGAGCACGGCGAGCACGTTGGCCCTCATGACGCGACCTCCCCCCAGAAGTTGCAGCCTTTACCGGGGACCCTGTAGGCGGCCAGGACGAAGTGCACCCAGTCCGTCGAACCGCTGTGCGACACCAGCACGTCGACCTCGAGGTTCTGGATCGCCTTCCCGGTCCCGTAGAAGCCGGCGTTGTAGCCGGGCGGCTCGAAGGAGTTGTCGACCCACTCGTTGCCGCTGTACCTGATGTCGCCGGCGTTGGAGTGACCGGGCCAGGTGACGGTGTACTGAGCGCCGTTCGTGTAGCAGTAGGCGGTCAGCGTCATCCCGTCCGCGGTCAGCACGTCGACGCCGCCGGTGTTGTTCTCTGCCCTGCTCTTGTTGAACGAGACGGTGTTGAGGTTGGAGCCACCGCGGTCGCCCGGCTCTCCCTGGAGCCCCGGCTGGCCCGGCGCGCCGATCCGCCCGGAGGCGCTCCACGCGAGCGCCGTTTGCTTCTTGCCGCACTTCTTGCCCTGCTTGACCAGCGTCAGGCGGCCCTTGCTGCCGGCGCAGGCGTGGATCTGCCCGTCGGAGCCGACCAGCCCCGGCGCCGCCAGCGCCCCTCCGGCCAGCGCCGCGCCCAGCGCGAGCACCGCGACAACGTTGGCGAACGTCAGGCGCATCCGATCCGGCAGCGACCCTAGATCGGCCGGCCGCCCGCTGTCAAACCGTCAGGCGGACTCGCTCAGGACCCGCCGCAGCGCCTGGAAGGGGGACTCGGAGCCGCGCTGCTCGATCAGCCGCCGCCGCACGCGGCCGGTCCACGCCTCCGTGGACCCGTCCCCTCGGACGTCCAGGCCGGCGCGCAGCCGTCTGGGGCCAGACAGCTCCAGGCGCGCCGCGACCTGCTGCACGGGCTCGAACCGGCGCAGCACCTTGAGGTCCACGGGCCGCGCGCGCGCCGCGCGCTGGAGCTCCTCGGCCCGCGACTCGAGCGCCGCCAGCGCCGCCCGCTGGTCGCTGTGTCGCGACCGCTCCACCCGCGAGCCCACGCGAACCCTCAGCCTGTAGCCGGCCATCGGGGGCACGCTAACGCGCCCGCCTACCATGCGCCGTCGTGTCAAGGCCGCCCAGAGTGCTGATCGTGTCCGCCGACATCGGCGAGGGCCACGACGCCCCCGCCCGCGTGCTGGCGGCCGGCCTGCGCGAGGAGCGGCCCGACGTGGAGGTGGAGATCATCGACGGCCTGGACGCGATGGGCCCGCTGATCGCGCGCATCATCCGCGACGGGACCGAGATCGTCTTCGGCCGCTTCGCGTTCCTCTACGACGTCGAGTACTGGCTGATCGTGCACTTCCCGCCGGCGCGCTGGCTGGCGGGCACGCTGATGTACCTGGTCGGGGGCCGAGGGCTGCTGCGCGCCATCCGGCGCTTCCGGCCCGACATCGTGGTGTCGACCTATCCGGGGACCACCGACCTGATCGGCCGGATGCGCGCCGCCGGCTACCTGAGCGTGCCCACCTGCTCGGCCATCACCGACCTGGCCGCGCTCCTGTACTGGGCGCACCCCGGGGTGGACCTGCACCTGATCACGCATCCGGAGTCGGAGGAGGAGGTGCGCCACGTGGCGGGTCATCGGACGCGCGTGGAATGGGTGCGCGGGCTGACCTCGCCCGGCTGCCTCGATCCGTTCGACAAGCGCCAGGCCCGGCGGAGCTTCGACCTACCTGAGGAGGGGCCGATCGTGCTGGTCTCCGGCGGCGGCTGGGCGGTGGGCGACCTGGTGGGCGCCGCGGAGATCGCGCTGCGCGTTGAGGGGACCACCGTGGTGTGCATGTGCGGACGCAACGAGCGAGTGCGCGGCCAGATCGAGGCGAGCTTCGCGGGCCAGCCGCGCGTGCGGGCGGTCGGCTTCACCGATCGCATGTGCGACCTGCTGGGCGCCGGCGACGTGCTGGTCCACTCCACCGCCGGCCTGACCGTGCTGGAGGCGCTGATGCGCGGCACCTCGCCGATCTCCTACGGCTGGGGGATGGCGCACATCAAGATCAACAACCGCGCCTTCGCCCGCCACGGCCTGGCCGACGTGGCGCGGACGCCTGAGGAGCTCGAGGCCGCGCTGCGACGCGCGCTGGCCAACCCGCGTCAGCCGGACCGGTCGGCGGCCGAGCGCCCCACGGCGGCATCGGTGGTGCTGGAGGCGGCGGGATAGGTGTCGTCGTCCGTGTGCGACGCGGCCACCAGCGTGCCCACCGCCTTCGATTGGCCGAGCGCGAAGCCGCCCGCGGCCACCGCCGCCAGCGAGGCGACGATCACCGCCCCGGAAAGTGGCGTATGGCTCCAGCTCTCGCC
Organism: Thermoleophilaceae bacterium; assembly: GCA_034664185.1. GTDB lineage: Bacteria > Actinomycetota > Thermoleophilia > Solirubrobacterales > Thermoleophilaceae > AC-37. The sequence continues at coordinate 41,041 of JAXDIC010000324.1, read as the reverse complement.
GGTGAGGAAGGGGGCGCACAGCACAGGTACGACGGTGGAGATCACGAAGATCGGCGGAGCCACGCGGCTGACCGAACGGCGCTGGAGCGCGGACATCTCGCTCAGCAGGCCGGCTCCGGCCGCGACGGCCGTGGCCACGCCCCAGCCCAGCGCCCCCGCCCAATGGTGCGCGGCCAGGTCGTCGGTGATCAGCTTGCTCATGAACGCCGAGGCGGCGATCGCGGCCCCCGCGCTGGCCACCAGCAGCCCGCTGGCGCGGCGCGCGTTCCCGCCCAGGACATACGGCACCGCCGCCATCAGAGCCAGGATGCCGAGCACGGCCACCAGCTTCCAGTCGCCGCTGTAGGCGTCCGTGTTCTTGGGGGCCGAGACGGTGACGCCCACCACGCCGGCGATGATCCAGACGGTGGCCACCGCCTCGCGCCTCCCGATCCGCTCCTTCAGCATGCGCGCGCCCATCAGCAGCAGCAGCACCAGCCCCAGCGACAGCGTGGGTTGCACGAGGGTGAGGGACGCCAGCGAGAGCGCGATGAGCTGGAACGGCCAGCCGAGTGCGGCCAGCCCGGTGGCCAAGAGCCAGCGCGGCCGCCGGAAGAGCTGCGGGAGCATCGACAGGCGCATGCCGCCCTCGGTCGGGATCTCGCGCGCCTCCAGCGCCTGGAAGACCACGGCGCCGTCGAAGCAGGCGGCCGCCACCAGGGCCGCCGCCAATCCGAGGAGCTCTGAGCTGCCGATCACTGGCACGATCCTGGCATGAACCCGGCGGAGCTTGCACGCAGGGCCGGCGCCGGGGCGGCGCTGGCGGCGTCGGGGTGGGCCCTGCCCGCGCTGGCCCCCATCGCGCCGCCGGTGGCCCACGCGATGGGCCTGCCGCGCCGGATCGACCGTCCCGGCGCGGTGGCGATCACGTTCGACGACGGCCCCCACGCCGAGGGGACCGCCGCGGTGCTCGAGGCACTGGCGCGGGCGGGGGCGCTGGCGACCTTCTTCATGGTGGGCGAGCAGGTGGACCGCAACCGGGCACTGGCCGCCGAGGTGGTCGCCGCCGGACACGGGATCGGGATCCACGGCTACCGCCACCGCAACCAGCTGCGGCTGACCGCCGCTCAGCAGGCCGACGACCTCATGCGCGCCGAGTCCACGATCGCCGAGGCCACCGGCACCCGGCCGTCAGTCCACCGGCCCGCCTACGGGATCTTCTCGTGGCCCGGGCTGGCGTTCGTCCGCGGGCGCGGGTGGGAGCCGCTCCTCTGGTCCCGCTGGGGCCGCGACTGGGCGGCTCGCGCCACTCCGGAGTCGATCGCCTCCAAGGTCAGCGCCGGGCTGACCGGTGGCGACGTGCTGCTGCTGCACGACGCCGACACCTACAGCGTCGAGGGCTCGCACCGGCGCACGGCGGCCGCGCTGCCGCTGGTGCTGGAGGCGATCCAGCGCGCCGGCCTGGAGCCGGTCCCCGTTTAGGAAGCGGTCCCCGTCTAGGAAGCGGCTTCGCTCTCCGCCGGGCGGTAGTACAGCGGCACGCACCAGTGGTGCTCAGCCACCCAGTCGGAGTTCGGCAGGTCCACGGAGTGGCCCATCATGCGGTGGCACGGATGGTCGTAGACCTTGCCGGTGGAGCGCTCGATCGGGTCGAACACCACGTACTTGTAGAAGCCCGACGTCATCCCGTCGGGCAGCTGGAGCCGGCCCGGGTGGTCGGGGTCCAGCCGCTCGCGGGCCACCGCGTTCTTCCAGGCGACGACCTCGTCCAGGCGCTCGGTCTGCACGGTCGCGAGCGCGGCTGTCAGCTCGTTCATCCGGAAGTTGAGCCCCGCCACCTCGTGATCGGGCTTGCCGTAGTTCCGGAACGCGCGCGCGAACTCCAGGAGGTCGTCGTTGCCGGAGACCAGCACGCCGCCCTCGCCCGTCGAGATCGTCTTGGTGGCGTAGAACGAGTACACGCCGGCGTCGCCGAACGCGCCCGGCTTGCGCCCGTCCCAGGACGCGCCGTGGGCGTGGGCGCAATCCTCGATCAGGAAGATGCCCTCAGCGCGGCACAGCTCGGCGATTCGCTCGGAGTCGAACGCGATGTGGCCACCGATGTGCACGAGCACCGCCGCGCGCGGCCTGTGCTCCGCCACCTTGCGCTCGAAATCCTCGAACGACATGCACAGGTCCTCCCTGTTGCAGTCGACGAACTGGACCTGTCCGCCGGCGTGGCCGATGGCGAGCGGCGTGGCCATGAAGGTGTTGGAAGGGCACAGCACGGTCTGGTCGCGCACGTCCGCGAACTCCAGCGCGGCCAGCGCTCCGCCCGCCCAACCGCCGAACGCGACGGCGGGCAGGTCGTTCCACCCGCCCCACGCCTCCTCGAAGCGGCGTGTCCACTCGCCCTCGGACCACTGGTTGCCGCGCAGGATCGAGTCCCAGATCTCCAGCACGCGCTCGCGGTCGCGGCGGTCGAACCCGATCGTGAACTGCGTGTGGTCGCCCTCGATCGAGGGTGCGGTGGCTTGGCCTTGTGGGTCCATGAGGCGGGCGAGGCTAGCAGCGGCGGCGCCTGCCGCTCAGCCGCCGATGGCGCTCATCGTGCGAGGCGGCTGGCGGAATCCGGGCTCGCCCACGTGGTGCTTCAGCTCCTTGCGCCACACCGCGTCGCGAACGATCCCGGCCAGCTCGGCGTCCGAGGCCCCCGCCCGCAGCGGCCCGCGCAGGTCGGTCTCGTGGATCGAGAACAGGCACGTGCGAAGAAGGCCGTCGGAGGTCAGGCGAATGCGGTCGCAGTCCGAGCAGAACGGCTCGGAGACCGGGTTGACGAACCCGATCTCCCCCTGGCCATCGCTGAAGCGGAACACGCGCGCGGTGGCCGACGGCTCGCGCGGCAGCTCCTCCAGCGGGTGAACGCGGTGGATGATCGCGCGGACCTCGTCGCCGGTGAGGACGGCGTCCCGGCTCCAGGCGTGGTCGGCGTCGAGCGGCATGAACTCGATGAAGCGCACCTGGAAGCCGGTGTGGCGCGCGAACTCCGCGAACGGGACCGCCTCCCGCTCCGTGAACCCGCGCAGCGCCACGGCGTTGACCTTGACCGGCCGCACCTCGGGGTGGCGGGCGATCGCGTCCAGCCCGCGCAGCACCTGCGGCAGCGAGTCGCGCCGCGTGATCTGGAAGAAGCGGTCGCGCTGGAGCGAGTCGATCGAGACGTTGACGCGCCGCAGCCCGCCCGCCACCAGGGCGTCCGCGTCGCGCTCCAGCAGGTAGCCGTTGGTGGTCAGCGACAGGTCGCGCAGCCCGTCGATCCGCGCGAGCATCCCGACCAGCTCCGGGAACTGGCGGCGGACGAGCGGCTCGCCGCCCGTCAGGCGCACGTCCTCGACGCCCAGCGACACGAACAGTCGCACCAGCCGCTCGATCTCCTCGAACCGCAGGATCTCGTCGCGCTCCAGCCACTTGAGCCCCTCGGCCGGCATGCAGTACTGGCAGCGGAAGTTGCAGCGGTCGGTGACGGACACGCGCAGGTCGCGGATCCGCCGGCCATGGCCGTCTGTCAGCGGCTCGGGCATCCCGACGTAGGGTACGCGCCCGGCCCCTACCGCTGGTCGATCTCCACGTACTCGCGATCCCGCGGCCCCGTGTACACCTGTCGCGGCCGCGCGATCTTCTGCTCCTTGTCGTCGATCATCTCGAGCCACTGGGCCACCCAGCCCGACGTTCGCGGGATGGCGAACATCACCGTGAACATCTCGGGCGGCAGCTCCAGCGCCTCGTAGATCAGCCCTGAGTAGAAGTCGACGTTGGGGTAGAGCTTGCGCTCCGTGAAGTAGTCGTCGTCCAGCGCGTGCTTCTCCAGCTCGACGGCGATCTTCAGCTTGGGGTTGATGCCCGTCACCTCGAACACCTCGTCGACGTTCTTCTTGATGATCTTCGCGCGCGGGTCGTAGTTCTTGTACACGCGGTGGCCGAAGCCCATCAGGCGCTCCTTGCCGTCCTTCACGCCCGCCAGGAAGTCGGGGATGTTCTCGACCTTCTCGATCCGGTCGAGCATCTTGAGCACCGCCTCGTTGGCCCCGCCGTGCAGCGGGCCGTAGAGGGCCGCCACGCCGGCGGCCACGGCGGAGTACGGATCGACCTTCGACGAGCCGACGCTGCGCACCGCGCTGGTCGAGCAGTTCTGCTCGTGGTCGGCGTGCAGGATCCAGAGGACGTCGAGCGCGCGCGAGAGCCGATCGTCCGGCTCGTACTTGAGCTCGGTCATCTTGAACATCATCGAGAGGAAGTTCTCGGGGTACGTCAGGTCGTTGTCCGGATAGTTGTAGGGAAGGCCCAGGCTGTGGCGATAGGCGAACGCCGCGAGGGTCGGCACCTTGGCGATCAGGCGGACCGCCGCCATGTGGCGCTCCTCCTCGTCGTCGATGTCCTTGGCGCCCGGGTAGAACGTGGACAGCGCGCCGACGGTGGACAGGAGCATCCCCATCGGGTGCGCGTCGTGGCGGAACCCCTCCATGAAGCGCTTGATGTTCTCGTGGACGTACGTGTGGATCGTGACCTCGTGCGCCCACTGGTCGAGCTGCTTCTGGTCGGGCAGCTCGCCGTGGATCAGGAGGTAGGCCACCTCGAGGTAGGAGGAGTGCTCGGTCAGGTCCTCGATCGTGTAGCCGCGGTGCTGGAGGATGCCCTCCTCGCCGTCGATGTAGGTGATCTGGCTGCGGCAGGCCGCGGTGTTGGTGAAGGCCGGGTCGTAGGTCATCAGGCCGAAGTCGTCCTCGTCGACCTTCATCTGGCGGAAGTCCATCGCCTTGACCGTGCCGTCGGCGATCTCGACCTCGTACGTCTCCCCGGTCCGGTTGTCGGTGACGGTCAGGCTGTCCTGGGCCGTGGCTACTCCACCGCCGCTGTCACTCGATTGGGTCTGCTCCTCTGCCATTCGCTCTCCTCGATCCGGTTTGTCCCGCCACGGATTGTGACGGACCGGCGGCGCGGGGCGGTGCGCCGCTAGACGGCGGAGCCGACCCGGGCGTGTGCCTTGGCGCCGGGCTTGGGGCGTTCGGTCTTCTCGAACTTGGCGTTGATCGTGGCCGATCCGATGACGCCGAGCATGAGCAGGACGGAGATGGCGATCACGATCCGCTGGGCCGAGCCGCGGGCGGGCCAGTCCGGCCGCGTGAAGCCGAAGATCGCGAGCAGCACGGCCCAGGCGGCGAACGCCGGGCCGATCACGTAGAACGCGCGGACGGCGAAGACGGTCACGGTCACGGCGCGAAACCTACCTGAGCGCGCCGCGATTCACTCGTGCGAGGGCGTGAGCTTGCGCGCGCGGGCGCGCACCCTGCTGGGCGGTGGCGGCTGAGGGGCGGCGTGCGAGCCGCCGCGGCGCGGCGGGCGCGGGTGGCGCGGCGGCGGGCGGTGCGGCGGGCGGTCGAGGCGCGGGTCCAGGACCGGCTCCGGCTCCTCGTTGGGGCTGCTCTTGATCGACCAGTAGACGATGTAGAGCAGCGCGATGAGCGGGATCTTGAGGATCACCATCAACCACACGAACATCCAGCCTCCGCCGCTCATCTGGCGCCATCGTACCCGGTGAGGCGCGGGTGAACCACGCGACCGCGCGACGGGCTACGATCGCGCGGCGATGAGCGATGTGGGCCTGTTCGGGCCCGGCTCCATGACGTGGCGCGTCAACCGCGAGGGGGTCCTGCTGCTCGGCGGCGGGGCCGCGCTGGTCCTCCAGGTGGCGCACCCGCTGGTCGCCGCCGGGGTGTCGCAGCACTCCAACTACCGCGAGGACCCGTGGGGGCGGCTGTACCGCACGCTCGACCTGACCACCAAGATCACCTTCGGCACCCGCGCGGTGGCCGACGAGGCGTCGGCCCGCATCAAGCACGTCCACGGGATGGTCCGCGGCGTGACCACGGAGGCCGGGGGCCGCTACCCGGCGGGCACCCCCTACGACGCCCGCACCCCCGAGCTCCTGATGTGGGTGCACGCCACGCTGGTCAACACCTCGCTGACGGTGTACACGCGCTACGTGGGCGCGCTCACCATCGCGGAGCAGCGCGCCTACTACGAGGAGCAGAAGCTGCTGGGTGAGAAGTTCGGCGTCCCGATCGATCGCCAGCCCGACACGTTCGCCGACTTCAACGAGTACTTCCGCGACATGGTCGCCAGCGACCGCCTGGCGGTGACCGACGCGCTGCGCGACGTGGTCGACGCCACCCTGCGACCTGACGTACCGATCGTGCTGCGGCCGGCCATCTCGGCCGTCAACCTGGCCACCGCCGGGCTGCTGCCCGAGCGTCTGCGCGCCGAGCTTGGCCTGCCCTGGGGCCGCGGCCGCAGGCGGGCGCTGGAAGCCTCGCGCGTGCTGATCTCGTCGCTCCTGCCGGTCCTGCCGCGGGTCCTGCGCGAGTTCCCCCCGGCGCGCAGCGCCGATCGCCGCGCGCGCCGGCTGGCGACTGCCGCCTAGGGCGGCCGACAACTCTACGGTTCCCGTTTGTGCGCCGGCGGGCGCTTGGTTAGCGTCGCGCCGGCACTGAGGTTCCACACGGGAGGAGTGGAGTGGCTGGTGCCGGTCGGTAGGCGACTGCAGGTCGCCACGCGTCTGCTCACGGCCGGCGCTGTGTCGCTGGCGGTGGTCCTCGTCGCCTACCTGCTGTTCGTCTCGGGCTCCTCCTACACGGTCCACGCGACGCTGATCAACGCCAGCCAGCTGGTGCGCGGCGACCAGGTCAAGGTCGGCGGCGTGCCGGTCGGCTCGGTCAGCGACCTCGAGCTGGGTCACGACGCCCAGGCGCGGATCACGCTGACGATCGACGACGGGTCGCTCACCCCCCTGCATCGGGGCAGCCGCATGGAGGTCCGCTCGGTGGGGCTCGCAAGCATCGCGGGCCGCTACGTGTCGCTCACGCCCGGGCCCAACAACGCCCCAAAGATCGCCGACGGCGGCACGATCCCGGCGGACGACACGCAGTCCGAGGTGGACCTCGACACGGTGCTCAACACGCTGGACCAGCGGACCCTCGGCGACCTGAGCAGCGCGGTGCGCGGCCTGGGCACCGCCTTCTCGGATCCCGCGGGGCGCGAGTTCAACGCCGGGGTGCACGTCCTGAACCCGGCGCTCTCGCAGGCCGCGGCGACCGCGCACGAGGTGGTGCGCGACCAGGGCACGTTCGAGCGCTTCCTGCTCGAGTCGGCCGACGTCGTCTCGGCGGTCGCGTCGCGCAACTCGCAGCTCGAGCGGCTGGTGCCGGCCGCGGGCGGCACGCTCAGCGCCATCGCCGCCCGCACGAGCTCGCTCGACGAGATCCTGCGCGGGTTGCCGCCCACCCTGCGCGAGGCCAACACCACGCTGGTCAACCTCCGCGGCACGATCGGCGACCTCCGGCCGGCGATCCGCGAGGCCAGGCCGGTGGCGCCCCCGCTGAACGAGTTCCTCACGCGTCTGCGACCGGTGGCGCGGGAAGGGGTCGTCGTGATCCCGGCGCTGCGCAGCCTGATCGACCGCCGCGGTGCGCAGGACCTGCTCGGGGTGCTGCGCACGATGCCGTCGGTGGCCCGCCGGACGGTGCCCGCCTTCAACTCGGCCGTTCAGACCACCAAGGACGCCCTGCCGATCGTGCGGGCGCTGCGCCCGTACACGACCGACTTCGTGGGCGGCCAGCTGGGCGGCTACGGCGGCGCGCAGAGCCTCTACTACGACGCCAACGGCCGCTTCATACGGATCTCGTTCCAGGGCAGTGGATACACCCTTAACAACCAGGGCACGCTGATCCCGCAGCCGCCCAGCCAGCCAGGGCTGACCGGCTATCGCACCGGCCTGGCCAGCCGCTGCCCGGGCGCTGCCACGCAGTCGGCACCCGACAGGTCCAACCCGTGGGACAGGCCCGCGGCCAACTTCCTGTGCCGCCCGGAGCAGGACCCGCGATGAGGCGCCTGGCGGCGATCGCGGTGGGAATCGCGGCGAGCGTGGTCGCGCTCGTCACGCTCGGCGCCGGCGGCACGTCGGGGAGCTATCGGGTGGACGCGCTGTTCGACAACGCGGACTTCCTGATCTCGGGCCAGGACGTGAAGATCGCGGGCGCACGCGTGGGCAGCGTGGAGAAGGTGGGGCTCACCCGCGACCACAGGGCACGGGTGGTGATGCGGATCGACCCGGGCTTCGCGCCCTTCCGCGCCAACGCCGACTGCCGGATCCGGCCGCAGAGCCTGATCGGAGAGAAGTTCGTGGAGTGCAATCCGGGCACCCCGTCGGAGCGGCCGCTGGCCAGGAACGGGGGCGACGCGCCCACCGTGCCGGTGGCCAACACGCACTCCCCCGTCGACCTCGACCTGGTCTTCACCGCGCTCAAGCTCCCGCTCCGCCAGCGGCTGTCGATCGTCCTGAGCGAGCTGGGCATCGGACTGGCCGGCCGGCCCGCCGAGCTGAACGCGGCCATCCTCCGTGCCAACCCCGCGCTTCAGCAGGCCCGGCGCACGCTGGCCATCCTCGACTCGGAGCGCCACACGCTGGGGCGGCTGATCGACGCGTCGGACCGCGTGATCGGTCAGCTGGCTGCCAGGCGCGGTCAGGTGAGCGGCTTCATCGACCGAGCCGCCGCCGTGACGCAGACCGCGGCCGCGCGGCGCGGCGACCTGGACCTGGCGGTGCAGCGGCTCCCCGCCCTCCTGGCCGAGCTCCAGCCGGCGGCCACCGACCTGACGGGGTTCGCCACCGATGCGCGGCCGGTGGTGCGCGCGCTGGGAGCGGCCGCGCCCCAGCTTCGCGCGCTGCTGGGCGACTTCCACCCCCTGGCCGACGCCGCGAGGCCCACGCTGGTCAAGCTGTCGGAGCTGTCGGCCACCGGGCTCCGTGCGGTGCACGCGGCCGGGCCGGTGGCTCGGCTGCTCGACCCGGTGGCGCGCCGGCTGCCGCCCACCGTCGCCATCGCGCAGCCGCTGGTGGACTCGCTGCGCGACCGCCACACGATCGAGGAGATCGGGCCGTTCGCCTACAACGGCGCGCTCTCGTCGTCGCGCTTCGACCGCATCTCGCACATCGTTCCGTCGTACCAGATCGCCGGGCCCTGCAACCAGTACGCGGAGACGCCGGCGGCCGGCTGCGACGCGCACTTCGCGGGCATGGGGGGGACCGCTGCGGCCAAGGCCGCGCGCCGCGGCTCGGCGTCCAGCCACTCGAAGAGCGGTGCCACGGCGCCGCAGACTCCGGGAGGCCGCCCCCACGGCCACGCATCGGCCAGCGACATCGCGCAACGCGCCGCCGACCTGGCCGCCGGAGTGCGGCGCTCGCCGGGCCAGCCGTCGCAGCTGCCCTCCCAACTACTCGACTGGCTGCTGCACCCGTGAGCAGGCGCCCCGCGACCAGCCTGGCCGGCAGCCCGATCCTGATCGGGGCGGTGACGGTGCTCGTCGTGGTCATCGCCGTCTTCCTGGCCTACAACGCCAACTCCGGCCTGCCCTTCGTGCCCACCTACTCGGTCACGGTCGCGGTACCCGACGCGGCCGGGCTGGTGGAGGGCAACGAGGTTCGCGTGGGCGGCAAGCGGGTCGGCACCATCGAGACGATCGTCGGCCATATCGGCCCACGCGGGCCGTACGCCAAGCTCGCGCTCAAGCTCGACAAGACCCTCGAGCCGCTGCGCGACGACTCGCAGGTGACCGTGCGGCCGCGCTCGCCGCTCGGTCTCAAGTACCTCGAGCTGGTCCTCGGCGCACGCGGCCGCAAGATCGCCCAGGGCGGCCAGCTGCCCCTCGCGCGCGGGCGCGGCACGGTCGAGCTCGACCAGGTGATCAACACCTTCGACGCGCAGACGCGCGACGCGCTCCAGCGCACCCTGGACCAGGGCGGCCCCGCGCTGGCCGGCCGCGGAGCCGACTTCAACCAGGCGCTGGCGGCGGCGCCGGAGCTGCTCCTCCGCCTGGATCGCGTGGCGGGCAACCTGGCCGACCGCCGGACCGGGCTTCGCCGCACCATCCAGGCGGCGGGCCGTGTGGCCGACGAGCTGTCGCCTGTGGCCCCCCAGCTGGGCTCGCTCATCGACGGCGCGGATCGCACGCTTCGGGCGCTGGCGTCGGTCTCGCCCGAGCTCTCACAGGTGCTGGCCCAGCTGCCGGGCACCGAGCTGGCCGGCATCCGCGCGCTGTCCGCCGCGCGGCCGGTGCTGCGCGACGCGCGCGGCCTGGTGCACGACGTGAAGCCGGGGATCGGGGTGCTGCCGCTGGCCGCCGGCCGGCTGCACGCCGCGCTCCAGACCGGCATTCCGGTCCTGCGCCGCGCGAGCGCGCTCAGCCAGCGGCTGCGCGCCGCGCTGCACGAGGTCTACCTGCTGGCGTCGGACCCGCTCGCCCGAAGCACGCTGGCGCGGCTTCGCATCGCGCTGGACTCGCTCATCCCCACGCTGCGCTTCGTCGCGCCGGTGCAGACCAAGTGCAACTACATCAGCGTCTACCTGCGCAACATCGCGTCCACCGTCTCCGAGGGGGACGCGTCAGGCAACTGGCTGCGCACGCTGTCGATTGGCGAGCCGAGCCAGGCCCGCTCCCAGCCCAGGCCGTCCCCCAACCTGCACGCCAACCCCTACCCCTACACGGCGGCGCCCGGGCAGCACGGACTGTGCGAGGCAGGCAACGAGCCGTACACGCCGGGGCAGCGGATCGGCCACGTGCCCGGCGTCAAGGCGCACTTCACCGAGAACGTCACCCCGCCGTACGGGGGCCCGGCCCGATGACCGCTTCGGCCCGTGCACGCGCGCAACGCCCGCGGATCACCACCTTCCGCGCCGGCCTGATCCTGATCGCCGCCTCGGTGCTGGCGTTCTACATCGCGTTCGGCGGCGGGTTCCCGTGGGAGTCGTCGTACGAGCTGAGGGCGGTCGTCGCCTCGGGCAACGAGCTGCACTCGCGCACGCCGGTTCGCATAGCGGGCGTGGACGTGGGCAGGGTGGCCGAGGTCAAGCGCGGGCCGGGCGGCACCGCCATCGTGACCCTGGCGCTTGACGACAGCGCGCTGCCGATCCACTCCGACGCGACGCTCAAGGTCCGGCCGCGGATCTTCCTCGAGGGCAACTTCTTCGTGGACCTCCAGCCCGGCTCGCCAGCGGCGCCCACCGTCGACTCGGGACACATGATCCCGATCTCGCAGACCGCCACGCCGGTGCAGCTCGACCAGGTCCTCTCCTCGCTTCAGCGCAGCACGCGAGACAACCTCACCACGCTGGTGCACGAGCTGGCCACGGCCCTCGAGAAGGGGGGCGCTCAGGCGCTGCGGCGGTCGCTCTCGCAGTGGTCGCCGGCGTTCACACAGGGCGCGATCGCGGCGGAAGCGGTGCGGGGGCGCAACCTGCACGACCTCTCGGGCTTCATCGCGGACGCCGAGCGCACCACCCGCGCCCTGTCCAGCCGCGGCACGCAGCTGGCCGACCTCGTGTCGGGGCTCGACCTGACGGTCGAGGCGCTGGACTCGCGCCGCTCCCAGCTCGAGGCGTCGATGCCCGAGCTGGCCGGCGTGGTGCGCGAGGCCGGTCCGGCGTTCGTGGCGCTCAACGGCCTGTTCCCGACGGCGCGCGCGTTCGTGCGCGAGGTACGCCCCGGGCTGCGCGCGGCGCCCGCCACCCTGCGCCTGGCCAACCCGCTGCTCGCACAGCTGCAGGGCCTGCTCGCCCCAGCCGAGCTGCCGGCGCTGATACGCGTGGGCGACCCCGCGATCCGCTCGCTGGCCCGGCTCCAGCCGCACCTGCGGGATCTGATGACGCAGCTCTACCCCGTCACCGAGTGCGCCAGGCGGATCGTCGTGCCCACCCTCAAGACGCCCATCAACGACCCGCCGCTCTCCACCGGCGACCCGATCTACGCCGAGCTGCTGCACGGCTGGGTCGGGCTGGCCAGTGCGTACCAGAACTTCACCGGCGACGGGCACGCCGTGCGCTACCACGCGGGCTTCGGGGACCAGACTCTCACGACCGGCCAGGTGGCGGGGCTGAGCGAGCCGCTCGTGGGCCTCACGCAGGAGCCACTTCTGGGCTCGCGCCCGAAGAACCCCGGCCAGCTGCCTCCCACCCGCTCGGACCAGGCGTGCATGGCCCAGCGCCCGCCCAACCTGAACGCCGCCACCGGCCCCGCGGAGAAGACGCAGGCGCTCCCGTGAGGCGCGTGGACGACTTCAAGCGGCACGCGCCTCACCTGCTTGCGCTGGTCGTGATGGTCGTGCTGTCGCTGGCGGTGGCGCTGTACGTCTCGGTGCACGAGCGGCTGCGCTTCCCGTGGCAGCACGAGACGCACATCTACGCCGAGTTCGAGACCGCGCAGTCGGTCACGCCGGGGCAGGGCCAGACGGTGGACGTGGCCGGCGTGCAGGTGGGAGAGATCGGCGGCGTGAAGCTCGAGAACGGCCGCGCCGTCGTGCAGATGAACCTGACCTCGAGCGACCTGGGCCCGGTCTACCGGAACGCGCACCTACAGCTGCGGCCCAAGACCGGGCTGAACGACATGGCCATCGAACTGGACCCCGGGCGGCCGGACCCGTCGCTCCCGGATGGCGGGAAGCTGCACGACGGCGACCGCCTGCCGATCGACAACACTCGGCCCAACGTCAACCCGGATCAGGTGCTGGCCGCGCTCGACGCCGACACGCGCGCCTACCTTCAGGCGTTCGTGAACGCCGGGGGTGGCGGGCTGCGCGGGCGGGGCGCCGACCTGCGAGCGGTGCTCAAGGCCGCGGAGCCCACCCTGGCGCAGTCGGCGCGGGTGGCCCGCGCGCTTGCCGACCGCCGGGTGAAGGTGGCCCGGCTGGTGTCCAACCTGCGCGTGCTCTCGCATGCGGCGGCGTCCAAGGACCGGCAGCTGGCCAGCCTGGTGGATGCGTCCTCGGCCGTGTTCGACACCCTCGGTCGTCGCGACGTGGAGCTCCAGGCGGCAGTCGCTCGCCTGCCGGGCGCGCTGCACGCCACGCGCACAGCCCTGGCCGCCACGCACGGGCTGGCCGTGGACGCTCGGCCCGCCCTGGACCGGCTGCGCCCGGTGGCGCGCGAGCTGGCCCCCGCGCTGATACAGGCGCGGCCGCTTCTTCGCGAGGCCACGCCGGTGGTGCGCAACGGCCTGCGGCCGCTGGTCCGCCAGGCCACGCCGCTCCTGCGCTCGCTCGGCCCCTCCGTCCGGCGGGTGGACAGCGTCACGCCGCGACTGGTGGACGTCGGGCACGTGCTGAACAAGACGGTCAACGAGCTCAACTACAACCCGCCGGGCTCCGAGGAGGGCTTCCTCTTCTGGCTCCTCTGGTACGTCCACAACGGCAACTCGATCGTCTCGATCGAGGACGCCCACGGCGCGGCCTGGCGCGGCCTGGTGATGATCGGCTGCTCCACGCTGGGGCAGGTGCTGGCGGCCAACCCGGCGCTGGCGCCGCTCGCGCTGGTTCCGCTGTGCCCCGCCAGCCCCAAGACGACCAGGGCAGCCCAGGCGGCCCTCGCCAAGCTCAAGCTTGCCGGCCGCGCCAGCGGAGGCGGTCGCTAGATGCAGAAGCGCCCGCCCTCGATTGCCCAGATCGCTCTGATGGCGGTGTTCGCGCTGTCGTGCTTCGGGATCCTCATGTACATCTGGACGACGTTCGGCGGACCATCGCCGCTGGCGCCGAAGGGCTACCGCTTCGTGGCCAACTTCAACGAGGCCACCCAGCTGGCCGACACGGCAGAGGTGCGCATCTCGGGCGTGCGTGTCGGGCGCGTGGTGACCAGCCTGGAGACGGCCGGTCGCACGCGCGTCACGATCGAGATGGAGTCTCGCTACGCGCCGATACCGCGCGACACCCGCGCCGTGCTCAGGCAGAAGACCCTGCTGGGCGAGACGTACCTGGAGCTGGCGCCCGGCAGCAGGCGGTCGGGCAACCTGCCGGACAACGGCACGCTGCCCAACGCGCAGATCGCCCCCACCACCGAGCTCGACGAGGTCACGCGCGCCCTCGACGATCGCACGCGGCGCGGCCTTCAGCAGATGCTCCACGGCCTGGCGGTGGGCCTAGCGAATCGCGGCCAGGACTTAAACGACGCGCTGGGCAACGTCCCGGCGTTCACCGACGACTCGACCACGCTGCTTCGCACGCTGGACGTCCAGCATCGAGCGGTGCGCAAGCTGGTGAACGACACCGGCGTCGTCTTCGGCGCACTGGGCCGCCGCCAGGGCCAGCTGTCCGGGCTGGTGCAGGCGGGAGACCGCGTGCTGGCCACCACCGCTGCGCGCGACCGCGACCTGGCCGAGATCGTGCGCATCCTGCCCACCACGCTGACCGAGCTGCGGCCCACTCTGGAGCAGATCCGCCTGCTGTCCGGCGAGGCCGCGCCGGTGGTGCACGAGCTGCGCCCGGGCGCCCGCGCTCTCGCTCCCGCGCTTCGCGACACGGCGGTGCTCGCGCCGCAGCTTCAGGCCACCTTCCGCGACGTGGACCGCCTGGTCACCGCCTCACGCGCCGGCGTGCCGGCCACCACGCGGGTCGTGCACGCCGCCAGGCCGCTCTTCGACATCCTCGCCCCCACCCTGCGGGAGGCGCAGCCGGTGGTGGACTACCTGGGCCTCTACAAGCAGGAGCTGGCTGCCCAGATCGCCGGTGTGGCCTCGGTGTTCGAGGGCTCCCAGCCGCAGGTCGCCGGCGGCCCGCCGATCCACTACCTGCGTGCGGTACCCCCGTTCACCTCCGAGGCCGCCGTGGCTCAGGCGCGCCGCCTTGGGACCAATCGCCACAATCCGTATCCGCTGCCGCTTGCCCTCAACAAGCTGAAGACCGGGCTCGAGGCGTTCGACTGCTCGAACGTGGGCAACCCCAGCGCCGGCGACAACCCGCCGCCGTGCGTGGTCTCCAAGCCGCTCCGGTTCCGCGGCCGCGCCACGCAGTTCACGCGCGTGGACAGGGACCGCTGAGGGCTCAGGCGGTGGGGGCAACCGAGAGTTGAGTCATCCGCCGCAGGTCCTCGTACCGGCGGTCGATCTCGGCGCGATCGAGGCGCCGCACGCGGTCGGTGCCGAACTCCTCGACGTTGAATGACGCCAGCACCGTGCCGTACGTCATGGCACGGCGCAGCTCCTCCTCGTCGTCCGCGGCATCCCGGCCGCGGGACGCCAGGTAGCCCATGAACCCGCCCGCGAACGAGTCGCCGGCGCCGGTCGGGTCGCGCACCGTCTCGAGCGGGTAGGCGGGGAGCGAGAAGAAACGGTCGCCCACGAACATCGCCGCGCCGTACTCGCCCTGCTTGGCCACCACCGCTCGCGGGCCCGTCTCCATCACCGCTCGGGCCGCCCGGACCAGGTTGGGCTCCTCCATCAGCTCGCGGATCTCGGCGTCGTTCAAGAACAGCAGGTCGACCTCCGCGACCGCGGCCAGCAGGGAGTCGCGGGCCGTCTCGATCCAGAGGTTCATCGAGTCCAGGCCGGCCAGGCGGGCGCCCGAGCACTGCTGACGCACCTCGCGCTGGAGGTCCGGCTGGATGTTGCCCAGGAACAGCATCTCCGCCGCCCGCGACTCCTCCGAGAGCTTGGGCTGGAACTCGCCGAACACGCCGAGCTGCGTGTCGAGCGTGTCGCGCGTGTTCAGGTCGTACCCGTACCGGCCGGCCCAGAAGAACGTCCTGCCGCCCTCCACGCGCTCGATGTCGGACGTGTCCACGCCGCGCTCGCGCAGCACCGCGTACTCGTCGTCGCCGAAGTCGTCGCCCACCGGACCCACCACGCGCACGTCCGCGAAGAAGCTGGCGGCCAGGGAGAAGTGCACCGCCGATCCCCCCAGCATCCGCTCGCGCTCCCCGAACGGGGTGCTGACCGAGTCGAACGCGATCGATCCGATGACGGCGAGGCTCACGGGCGGGGCAGGGTACCCTGCTCCGCCGCATGCGCGCGATCCAGCTGACCGAGTTCGGTGGCCCCGAGGTGCTGGAGCTGGCCGACCTGGAGGTGCCGCGGCCGGGCGACGGCGAGGTGCTGATCCGGGTCTCGCGCGCGGGCATCAACTTCGCCGATACGCACCAGCGCGAGGACGCATACGTGGCCAAGTACGAGCTCCCGTTCGTGCCAGGCGGCGAGGTGGCCGGCGTGGTCGAGCGGGGCGCGGGAGAGCTGGCCGAGGGCGCGCGCGTGGTGGCCCTGATCCGCAGCGGCGGCTATGCCGAGTACGCGGTGGCGCCGCTGGCCACGACGTTCCCGCTGCCCGACGGAGTGGACGACGGCACGGCGCTGGCGCTGCTCACGCAGGGCCTCACCGCCTGGCACCTCTACCGCACCCAGGCCAAGCTCCAGGAGGGCGAGAGCGTGGTGGTGATCTCGGCGGCGGGCGGCGTGGGAAGCCTGGCCGTCCAGCTGGCCAAGCCATTCGGCGCCGGACGGGTGATCGCCACCGCCAGCTCGGAGGACAAGCGCGCGCTGGCTCTCGAGCTGGGTGCCGACGCCGCCGTGGATCCCGCGGCGGACGACCTGACCGCGGCGCTCCTGGAGGCCAACGGCGGTCGCGAGGTGGACGTGGTGCTGGAGATGGCCGGCGGGCCGATCTTCGACGCGTGCCTGAAGGCGCTGGCGCCGTTCGGGCGGTTGGTGGTCTACGGGATCTCGAGTCGCGAGCAGAACGATGTGCGCACCGGCTCGCTCCTGCGGCACAGCCGCGCGCTGGTCGGCTTCTGGCTGATGCACCTGCTCGAGCGCCCGCGGATGCTGCGCGAGCCCCTGGCGGACCTGTTCGAGCGGGCCGCGCGCGGGGAGCTGCGGACCGTGGTGGGTGGGACCTACCCGATGTCGGAGGTCAGACGCGCGCACGAGGACCTCACGGGGCGCCGCACCACGGGCAAGCTCCTGCTCGACCCCGCCGCCTGAGCACGGCGCGGACCCGCCGATAACCTCAGCGCATGACAACGTTTGCGGAGCTCGGGCTTTCAGGTCCACAGCTCGAGGCTCTGGGGCACCTGGGCTACGACGCGCCCACCCCGATCCAGGAGCAGGCCATCCCGGCGCTGCTCGAGGGCAGGGACGTGATCGGCCAGGCGCAGACCGGCACCGGCAAGACCGCCGCGTTCGGCCTGCCGCTGCTCGAGTACGTGGACCCGGGGGACCCCGAGGTGCAGGCCATCGTGCTGACCCCCACGCGCGAGCTGTGCATCCAGGTCACCCAGGCGCTGCGCGCCTACGGGGAGCCCAAGGGCATCGACGTGGTCGCGATCTTCGGCGGAGCGCCCATCCGCGACCAGGCGGGGTTCCTGCGCCAGGGGCCGCAGGTGGTCGTGGGCACCGTGGGCCGCGTGATGGACATGATGAACCGCCACCACCTGGTGCTGTCCGACGCGCGCTTCGTGGTGCTGGACGAGGCCGACGAGATGCTCGACCTCGGCTTCCTCGAGGACGTGGAGACGATTCTCTCGCGCTGCCCGTCGGGCCGTCAGACCAGCCTCTGGTCGGCCACCATGCCGCCCGAGATCAAGCGGCTGGCCGAGAAGCGCATGTACGACCCGATCACGATCAAGGTGCGCGCCGCCACCCTCACGATCGACACGGTCGAGCAGTTCTACGTCGAGGTGCCCGACCGCGAGAAGCCCGACGCGCTGGCGCGCGTGCTCAAGTCCGAGCGCCCGGACCAGGCCATCGTGTTCGTCCGCACCAAGATCGGCGCCGACCGGCTGGCGCGCTCGCTGGGCGACAAGGGCGTGCGCGTCAAGGCGCTGCACGGCGACATGTCGCAGGGCTCGCGCGACGGCGTGATGATCGCCTTCAAGGGCGGCCGCGAGCGGCTACTGGTCGCCACCGACATCGCGGCGCGCGGCCTCGACATCTCGGGCGTCAGCCACGTGGTCAACTACGACATCCCCAACTCGCCCGACGTGTACGTGCACCGGATCGGGCGCACCGGGCGGGTCGGCCGCTCGGGCCGCGCCATCACGCTGATCACGCCCAAGCAGCGCGGCGACCTCGAGGCCATCGAGCGGCACGCCAACACCGAGATCGTGGAGTGGTCGCCCAACGGCGGCCCGCCGGCCCGCAGGGCACCCGCGGCGGCACCTCCAGCCGAGCAGGAGGCTCCGCCCGAGGCACGCCGTCCACGCCACACCAAGCCGCGCCGCGAGCCGGTCGGCCCGCGCGCCAAGCTGCTCGTGGCCGCCGGGCGCGCGCAGGGCATCGAGCCGGCCGACATCGTGCGCGCGATCGTGGACAACTCGCACCTCGAGGGCGAGGACGTGACCGGGGTCCGCGTGCTCGAGCGCTTCAGCTTCGCCGAGGTGCCGGGCGAGCGCGCCCAGGACGTCGTGACGAAGGTCGATGGCAAGCGAGTGCGGGGCGCATCGCTCCGCGTGGAGGTGACGACCCGATGAGCCAGGCCACGCTGCACACCAACCACGGGCCGATCGAGGTCGAGCTGTTCGACTCCGACGCCCCAAAGACGGTCGAGAACTTCCGCAAGCTGGCCGGCGACGGCTTCTACGACGGGCTCACGTTCCACCGCGTGATCCGCGACTTCATGGTCCAGGGCGGCTGCCCGCAGGGCACCGGCACGGGCGGTCCCGGCTACACGTTCGAGGACGAGTTCAACCACAACAAGATCGTGCGCGGCGCGCTGGCGATGGCCAACGCCGGGCCCAACACCAACGGCAGCCAGTTCTTCATCGTCACCACCGAAGCCGCCCCGTGGCTGGACGGCAAGCACACCGTGTTCGGCCGCGTGGCCAGCGGGATGGAGGCCGTGGACGCGATCGAGTCGCAGCCCACCGGCGCCCGTGACGAGCCACTGGAGCCGTGCTTGATCGAGCGAGTGGAACTGGCCGCCGTCGCTTGAACGAGCAGCAGGAGGCACGCAAGTGGTGGACGCTCGGCGCGGTGTGCGTCGGCATCTTCATGCTGCTGCTCGACATCACGATCGTCAACGTCGCGCTGCCGGACATCCAGAAGTCGCTCGGCTCGAGCTTCAGCGACCTGCAGTGGGTGGTAGACGCCTACTCGCTCACGCTGGCGGCGCTGCTGCTGACAGCGGGCTCGCTGGCCGACCTGTTCGGGCGCAGGCGCGTGTTCGCCATCGGACTCGCGCTGTTCACGCTGGCCTCGCTGGCGTGCGGACTGTCCACCAGCCCGCTCATGCTCAACGTGTTCCGCGCCCTCCAGGGGATCGGCGGCGCGGCGATGTTCGCCACGTCGCTCGCCCTGCTGGCGCAGGCGTTCCACGGGCGCGAGCGCGGCACGGCATTCGGCATCTTCGGCGCCACGATCGGCGCCGCCGTGGCGGTCGGGCCCCTGATCGGCGGCGCGCTGACGGACGGGATCGGCTGGGAGTGGATCTTCTTCGTCAACATCCCGATCGGCATCGCGGCCATCTTCGTCACGCTCACGCGGGTGGCCGAGTCGCGCGACCCGCGCGGCGTGGCCATCGACTGGCCCGGCCTGGTCAGCTTCAGTGCCGCGCTGTTCATGCTCGTCTTCGCGCTGGTTCGCGGTAACGCGGAGGGCTGGGGCAGCGCGCTCATCGTCACGCTCCTCGTGGGCTCGGTCGTGCTGCTCGTGGCGTTCGTCCTGATCGAGCGCTCGCGCGAACGGCCGATGCTCGACTTGAGCCTGTTCCGCAAGCCCACCTTCGTGGGCGCCTCGGCGGTGGCGTTCACGATGTCGGCGTCGATGTTCGCGATGTTCCTGTACCTCACGCTGTACATCCAGAACGCGCTGGGCTACAAGCCGTTCGACGCCGGGTTGCGGTTCCTGCCGATCACGCTGCTGTCGTTCTTCGTGGCGCCCGTCGCGGGCCGGCTGGCCGTCCGCATCCCCGTCCGCTGGCTCCTCGGCACCGGCCTGCTGCTGATCGCCACCGGGCTCCTCCTGATGAGCCGGGTGGACGCCAGCTCGGGCTGGACGGTGCTCCTCCCCGGCTTCCTCGTGGCGGGCTTCGGCATCGGCACGGTCAACGCCCCGCTCACGCAGGTGGCCGTCGGGGTGGTCTCGCCCGAGCGCAGCGGCATGGCATCCGGAATCAACAACACGTTCAGGCAGGTGGGCATCGCCACCGGCATCGCCGCGCTGGGCGCGATCTTCCAGCACGAGGTGGGCTCGCGGACGCTGCACGCGCTGTCGTCCAGCGGGGCGGGTCGCGCGTTCCTCTCTCACCTCGGAGGCCACATCAGCGGCGAGTCGCTGTCCAACGGCAGCGGCGCGCGCCTGGCTTCGAAGCTCCACGCCGGGCCGCACGAGGTCGTCACGCACGCGTTCCGCACCGGGTTCACCGGCGCGCTCAGCGAGATCCTCGTGATCGGTGCGGCGGTGGCCCTCGTCGGGTCGGCGCTGGGCTACCTGCTGGTCCGCCAGCGCGACATGGTGGCCTCGGGCGCGCAGGCCGCCGAGGCTCCCGCGGCCGCCTGAGTGGCGCGTTTAAACTGGACGCTGCAACGCAGCCAAGCGAACAACCACCCAGGAGGGTCGAGCATGGCGACCGTCGAGCAGCAGTCCGCCGAAGCGAATCAGAACGGAGGCGGCAACGGCAGGACGTTCGCGGTCGAGAACCCGGCCACCGGCGCGACGGTCGCGCACCTGCCCGACATGGACTCCGCCCAGGTCGAGCAGCTCGTGCAGCGCGCGCGCAACGCGCAGAAGGCGTGGGGCCAAGCCAGCTTCGACGACCGCGCCGCCGTGATGTACGCGGCGCGCAAGTGGATCGTTGACAACCGTGAGCGGGTGGCGCAGACGGTGGTCGAGGAGAACGGCAAGACGCGCGAGGACGCGATGTTGGCCGACGTCTTCATCACCGCCGACGCGCTGGGCTTCTGGGCCAAGACGGGGCCCAAGTACCTGGCCGACGAGCGGGTGCGCTCGCACACCCCGTTCGCGCTGGGGCGCAAGCTGGTCATCCGCTACCGCCCGCGCGGCGTCGTGGGTGTCATCGGCCCCTGGAACTACCCGATCGCCAACTGCTTCGGCGACGCCATCCCTGCGCTGGTCGCCGGCAACGCGGTCGTGCTCAAGCCCAGCGAGGTCACGCCGCTCTCGTCGCTCCTGATCGAGGAGGGGATGCGGGCCGCGGGGCTGCCGGAGGACCTGTTGCTGGTGGCCACCGGCACCGGCGAGACCGGCGCCGCGCTGGTCGACCACGCCGACATGATCATGTTCACCGGGTCAACGCGCACGGGCAAGAAGATCATGGCCCGCGCGGCGGAGAGCCTGACGCCCGTGTCGCTCGAGCTGGGCGGCAAGGACCCGATGATCGTGCTGCGCGACGCCGACGTGGAGCGGGCCGCCAACACCGCCGTCTTCTGGGGCATGGCCAACGGCGGGCAGATCTGCCAGGCCGTGGAGCGCGTGTACGTCGAGGAGCCCGTCTACGACGAGTTCGTGCGCAAGGTCGTGGAGAAGACGCGGGCGCTGCGCCAGGGCCGGGGCGGCGGAACCGGGGACGTCGAGGTGGGAGCCGTCACCTTCGCGCCACAGGTGGAGATCATCGAGCGGCACATCCGCGACGCCGTGGACAAGGGCGCCGAGGTGGTCGTGGGCGGCAAGTCGGCCGAGGGGCCGGGCCGCTTCTTCCAGCCGACCATCCTCACGGGCGTCGACCACACCATGGAGATCATGACCGAGGAGACGTTCGGTCCCACCCTGCCGATCATGAAGGTGCGCGACGAGCAGGAGGCCCTGCGGCTGGCCAACGACTCTCCCTACGGGCTCAACTCCAGCGTGTTCACGCGGGACCTGGAGAAGGGCGAGCGGATCGCGCGCGAGCTGAGCGCGGGCAACGCCTGCGTGAACGACGCCGTGATGAGCTACACGGCCACCGAGCTGCCGTTCGGCGGCACCGGCCAGTCGGGCATCGGCGTGCGGCACGGCCGGGCAGGCATCCAGAAGTACTGCGAGACGCAGTCGCTGATGATCACCCGGTTCGCGCCCAAGCGCGACCTGTTCATGTTCCCGTACACACCGGCGAAGTCGAAGCTGGTCGAGCGCGCCTCGGTGCTGATGTACGGGCGCGTGCCCAAGAAGTACCGGCGCAAGTAGCGCCGGAGCCCGCCCCGCGCGCTACGAGGCCGCCGCCAGCTCCGCCTCGCGGCGCAGCTCGGTGGCGCGCTCCGCGCGCTCGGGCTCGACGTCGTAGGTGGAGAGGAAGTCGTCCAGGTGAAGCCAGGTGGAGCGGCGGGCGCCGCGGCCGGTCAGCACGCCCAGGTGGCCGCCCGGCGCGCGGTGCACGCGCACGTCGGGGGATCCCGTCAGCAGGTCCTCCACCGCCACCACCGCGTCGGCCGGCGCCAGCACGTCGCCGTTGCCGGCCACCACCAGCACCGGCACGTCGACGCCCGCGATGTCGATGCAGCGGTCGCTCAGGTCGATGCGCCCGTCCGCCAGGTCGTTGACGCGGAAGAAGCGGTGGTAGAGCTGCGCGAAGGTGCGGCCCGGATAGGCGAGCATGTGGGACATGTAGTCGTCGACGGCCTCGATGTGGGCCAGCACGTCGCGGTTGTCGATGTTTCGAAGCAGGGTCCGCGGCTTGGTGATCCGCTTGTCCAGGGCCGTCAACTGGAAGCCCATCGAGACGAGCGGTGCGGGCGCGCCTCCCAGCGCCGAGTAGAGCCCGGTGACCAGCCGGCCCCCGGTCAGCTCGGCCAGTCGCCGGATCGGCGCCATGGTGCGCACCTTGGCGAAGTCGAACGGGCTGGCCACGAGCGAGACCGACCTCACGGGCAGCTCGTTGCCGGCCACCGCCAGGAGCGACATGATGCCGCCCAGGCACCAGCCCACCGGCTGCACCGGGAGTCCGCCGGCGTCCTCGCTGACCGCCTCGATGGCGGCGGGGATGACGTCGTCCACCCAGTGCTCGATGCCCAGCTGGCGGTCGCTGAACGAGATCGGCCCGTAGTCGACCAGGTACGTGGGATAGCCCAGCGCCAAGAGCTGCTGCGCCAGGCTGCAGCCGCGCCGCAGGTCGAAGCAGCGCGCCGGCGCCGCCAGCGGCGGGACCAGCAGCACCGGTGCGCGCCGCAGCGCGCGCCGCGTCGGGCGGTAGCGGTGCACCGCTCGCTGCGGCCCCTCGTCGATGATCGAGCTGGGCGTCGGCGTCATGTCCGCCACGCCCGCGCCCAGGGTCATGTCCCAGAGGTTGGCCGCGGAGTCGGCGATCCTCTCGATCCCCAGCATTTGCAGGAGGATACGGACGTCAGGCCAGCTGGACGCCCAGCAGCCGCTCGAGCTCCGGCACCGTCCCCTCGGCGCCCCGGTGCAGGATCGCCGTCATCCCCACGGCCTCGGCGCCCACGCAGTTCTCGCGCAGATCGTCGACGAACACGCACTCCTCGGGCGCCACACCCAGCCGCTCGGCGCCCATGTGGAAGATCTCCGGCTCGGGCTTGTGCAGGCCGACCTCGCCCGAGATGACGACCGCGTCGAACAGCTCGTCGATGTTGGCGTTGTCGTAGGTCGTGCCGCCCCAGGAGTTGGAGATCAGCCCCGTCGGCACGCCGGCCGCGCGGGCCCGGCGCACGGCGTCGATCATCGCCTCGTCCGGCTTGACCCCCGCGAACAGCCGCTCCACCATCCCCTCCGGCTCGCGCACGCCCAGCAGAGGAGCGAATCGCCGCTCGAAGTCCGGCACCTCCACCTCGCCCCGCTCGAGCTGACGGAGCAGGTCGAGCCCCTCACCGCGCTCGCGGAACAGCTTCCTCACTGCCTCGGCTTCGAGGCCCTCGGCGACACTGAACTCCTGAAACGACTCGAAGACGTTGGTGGTGAGAACGCCGCCGAAGTCGACCAGCAGCGCATGAAGACTCACGTCGACGGCGCCGGCAGCTTGGTGATCTCGTGCGCCGCCTCGGCCAGCTGGGGCACTCCCTTGTCGAACAGCGCCAGGTACGGGTCGTCGGTGGTGCCGGCGAGCGAGCGCTTGTAGTTGCCCTCCATGAACACCGCGGCCTTCCACAGGGCCAGCGCCTGGTACCAGCGCAGGTCGGACATCGATCGCCCGGTGCGCTCCTCGTAGCGCGCGATCAGCTCGTCGCGCGTGAAGAAGCCCTCCGCGTGGGTCACCGTCAGCCGGTCGAACATGGTCTCGAGCCGCTCGGCGTCGCTGGGCTCGGACCAGGTCGCGGTCAGGTAGCCGAGGTCGGCCAGGGGGTCGCCGATCGTGGCCATCTCCCAGTCGAAGATCGCGATGAGCGTGGCCGGGGGGTCGTGCGCGAACATCGTGTTGCCCAGGCGGTAGTCGCCGTGGACGATCGTGGCCGCGGGCGACTCGGGCTTGTTGGCGGCCAACCACTCGCCCACCTCCTGCACGAGCGGCAGGTCGCGGGTCTTGTTGATGTCCCAGAGGCCGCCGAAGCGCCTGAGCTGGCGGTCGAGGTACCCGGTCGGCTTGCCGAAGCCCTCCAGCCCGCAGGCGCGCCAATCCACGGCGTGCATCTCGGCCAGCGAGTCGATCAGCTCGGCGCAGATCCGGCGGCGCTCGTCCGGGGTGGAGAGCTGCTCCGGCACCTCGGTCGTCATCACCGTGCCCTCGATGTACTCCATGACGTAGAACGGCACGCCGCCCAGCACCGACTCGTCGTCGCACGCGTCCAGCACGCGCGGCGTGCGCACGTCGGCGTCCTGGACGGCCGCCAGCAGCCGCGCCTCGCGCAGCACGTCGTGCGCGGTGGGGGGGAGCGGCGGACGCGGAGGCCGCCGCAGGACGAACCGCTCGCCGTCGCGCTCGATCAGGTAGGTGATGTTGGAGTGGCCCTCCCCGATCCTGGAGGCCTCGAGCTCCCCCGAGCCGATGCCGCGCGAGTCCAGGTAGGCCGCCAGCGGCTGGCTGACGATGAGTGGGGCCAGCTCCTGCTCGGCCGCCTGCGCGTGGGTGTCGACGATGTCCTCCGCTGCCACGAGGCCGCAATCCTTGCACGACGACGCTTGAACATTCCCGACCCGAGCGCGTATCACCCGAACATGCGGCGGTTGGCGCTGATCACGGGACTTGCGGTGGGCGTGCTCGCAGGTCCCGGCACCGCCGCGCTGGCGGTGGACCAGACAGTGACGGCGTCGGGCGGCGACCTGGACGCCAACTTCAGCCCGACCACCGTCACGATCACCGCCGGCGAGACGGTGCACTGGCACAACCACGACGGGACCCACAACGTGCTGCTGGACAACGGCAGCTTCAAGGGCGGCGGCGACCCCATCACCCACGCCCCCACCGACACTCGGTGGGACGCGCAGTTCAAGTTCGACACGCCCGGCACCTTCCGCTTCTACTGCGAGAACCACGGCGACAAGAACGGCGTGGGGATGTCCGGCAAGGTGATCGTGCAGCCCGTGGGCGGCGACGTCACCCCGCCGGCCGTATCGGGCCTCAGCGCCAAGCCGTCCAAGTTCTGCAACAAGAAGACGACCAAGTGCAAGAAGCCGGGCACGCAGGTGAAGTTCACCCTGTCCGAGCCGGCCGGCGTGACCGCCGACGTGACCTCGACCACCAAGGGCGCCGCCCCGGTGATCGTCTTCCAGACTCAGGGCAAGGCGGGCAAGAACTCGGTCAAGTTCCCGGGCAAGGCGAAGGCAACCGGCAAGCGCCTGAAGGCAGGCAGGTACTCGCTGCGGCTGATCGCGACCGACGCGTCCTCGAACAGGTCGCCGCCCGTCACGACCAGCATCACGATCAAGAAGTAGGCCCGATCTCGTCCACGTGGCGGACGTTCCGGGCGTCGGACTCGTCCTCGCTGGGCTCGCCGTCGAACCACGCGTCGAGGATCTCGCCGAGCATCGCCTCGCTTGTGGTGCGCAGCGACAGCGCAAGCACGTTGGCGTCGTTCCATCGACGCGCCCCGCGCGCGGTCTCGGCATCGCCGCACAGCGCGGCGCGCACGCCGCCGACCTTGTTGGCGGCGATCGAAGCCCCGGTTCCCGTCCAGCAGCAGACCACGGCCTGATCGGCGCGGCCGTCCGCCACGTCGCGCGCCGCCGCCTCGCTGGCCCACGCCCAGTCGTCCCGCTCGCCCTCGGCCAGCGCGCCGTGCGGGAGCGGCTGGTGGCCGCGGGCGCGAAGCTCGTCGAGCACCGCCTCCGCCACTCCCGTCCGCTCGTCGCTGGCCACCGCGATCCGCATCGGGCGAGGTTAGTGGAGGACCCGCTCGGCTTAAGCTGAAACGGTGCCAGAGCTGCCCGAGGTGGAGATCGTCGCCCGCCGGCTTCACCGCGCCCTCAGCGGGGCGGCGGTCGAGTCCGCCCTGGCTCCCGGCATGGTCACCATGAAGACCATCGATCCACCGCTCGATTCGCTGGTCGGCCGGGTTGTGACCGGGGTGCGGCGTTTCGGCAAGATGCCCGTGGTGGACTTCGGCGAGCTGTCGCTGCTGGTCCACCTGATGTCGGCGGGGCGGCTCCAGCTGTTCGGCGAGCGCGCGTCCCTGCGCGACAAGCGCTCGCGGCTCCTGATCCGGCTGGCCGACGGGCGCGAGCTGCGCCTGCGCGAGTTCGGCACGCAGCAGCGCGCCTGGGCCAAGCTCCTCACCCCCGGCGACCTGGCCGCGGACCAGGCGGTGGCCACGCTCGGCCCGGAGGCCTGGCCGCCCCCGCCCGTCGACGAGCTGGCGCGGCTCCTGGACCAGCCCAGGCACCTGCATCCCCTACTGCGCGACCAGCGCACGATCGCCGGCATTGGCCGCTCGTGGGTCGACGAGATCCTGTGGACGGCCAAGCTGTCGCCGTTCCGGCAGGGCTCGGAGCTGGAAGAGGACGACGTCGACCGCCTGCATTCCGCGATGGACGAGGTGCTGGGCGGGGCGCTCGAGCACTACGAGGAGGTCGTCGGCGACTCGATACCGGACAAGGCGCCCATGCCGCTGAAGGTCCATCGCCACCAGGGTGAGGCGTGCCCGCGCTGCGGCGCCACGATCGAGGCGGTCCACTTCAAGGACTACGTGATGTGCTACTGCCCGACCGAGCAGACCGGCGGGCGCGTGCTCAAGGACCGGCGGCTGTCGAGGCTGCTCAAGTGAGGCGCGCACTGGCCGCCGCGACGGCCGTGGGGGTGGCGACGTTTGGCGCCCTGGCCGGGCCGGCGGGTGCTGCCACGTTCGGCTCGCCGGACATGACCCAGCCACTCTCCGCCACGACGCCCTGCACGGGCTATCCGTGCGGCCTGGTCGACCTGGTCCACTCCGACGGAAGCGACGAGACCGGCGCTCCGATCGACGGCATCCTCACGGCGGTGCGCATCCGCTACGCCGGGAACGGCGCCGGCGCCGTCTTCCGCGTGCTGCGACCGAGCGGGTCGGACGCGTTCCTCGACGCCGGGCCCGACCTGGCGAAGAGCCTGCCGGCCACGCCCGCCGCGGGTGCGACCCTGTCGTTCCCCGCGCGCCAGCCGATCCAGGCCGGCGACAGGCTGGGGCTGGGGGCCGACATCTCGTTCTCGGGTGACTCCTACCTGGCCACCGGCACGCCGCGCCAGTGCCGGCGGCTCCAGGGCCTCCACACCGTCGGCACGTCGCAGTCCTACAGCTCCAGCCCCTGCGACGCCGAGGTGCTGCTCCAGGGCGTGGTCGAGCCCGACGCGGACGCCGACGGGTACGGAGATCTGACGCAGGACGGCTGCCCCTCCGATCCCGCCATCCACGCGAGCGCGTGCTCGGCGGACCTGTCGCTGTCGGCGTCGGTCACGCCGCCCCTGCTGGCGATCTCCGAAACGGCCACCTTCACGATGACGGTCACCAACCTCGGCACCAGCCCATCGGAGGGCGTTGGCCTGGTGGTGCCCGTATCGTCGGCGCAGCTCGTCTCCGCGTCATCCAGCGTGGGGCAGTGCGGCGGCGTGCGCGCGGTGTTCTGCTACCTCGGCACGCTCCGCTCGGGCGACAGCGCGACGGTGGCCGTCACGGTACGTCCGGGCAACGCGGGGAGGCTCACCCTGCGCAGCAGCACGGTCAGCTCCACGTCCGATCCCGACGCAGGCAACAACTCCGCGTCGGTGGCCACCACCGTCTACGACCCCTTCGCCGGAGTGGCGCTGCCGCAGCTCACGGCGTCCGTGCGCGGCGGCATCGCCCGCGTGCTGCACGGCTGCCCCTCGAACGCCGCCCGCTTCTGCGAGGGCGCCGCCACCCTGGCGCGAGCCGCACCGGTGCGCCGCGGCGCGGCGGGCACCCCGGCGGTGCCGCCCTCCAGCGGACCGCAGCTGGGGCGCGGCAGCTTCCGTCTCCAGCCGGGAGCCGTGTCCACGATCGGGGTGCGCCTGACGAGCAAGACCGCGCGCACCCTGGCCAAGCGCCGGCGCATGGCGGTGGTGGTCAAGGCTCTCGCGGTGGACGGGGCCGGCACCTCGCGCACCACCTACGCGCGCATGACGCTGGTGCAGAAGGGCCGCACGCGCCGCCACTAGGCGGCCCGGCGCGCCCCTGGCGCCGCTCGGGATCGCGCTCCCCGTACCTTTAGGGCGTGCCGCACGCAGCCGCACTCGGGGACTCGTTCCGGTCGTTCTTCGACGCGGTCGATCAGTTCTTCTCGAGCCTCGCCAAGGTCCACTGGGGTTCGCTGACGCTGGCCCTGCTGGCCTTCCTCGTCTACCTGACCATCCGCGCCCGCGCGTCGTTCAACGTGATGCGCGCCGCGTACCCGGCAGAGCGATTCCAGTTCCGGGACATCTGGGGCGCATACATCGCGGGCTACGGGTTCAACAACGTGATCCCCGCTCGCGGCGGCGACGTGATCCGCCTGTTCCTCACCAAGGGCTCGATCCCGCGGTCTACGTACCCGACCCTCGGCGCGGCGTTCGTCGTGGATCTCGGGTTCGACCTCGTGGCGGGCGGCTTCGCGATCGTCTTCTCGGTCACGCAGGGCGTCTTCCCCAAGCTGCCCGACTTCTCCAAGCTCAACGCCTTCGACCTCTCCTACTTCGCCGCGCATCCCAAGTTCACGCTCTTCGTCCTCACCTTCGTGGCCATCGCGGTGATCGTGGCCACGGCGCTCCTGTCGGCTCGCGTCAAGGCGTTCTGGGCGCGGGTCAAGCAGGGGTTCACGATCCTCTTCGACCGCCGCCGCTACCTCCGCCAGGTCTTCGGCGTCCAGGCGCTTGCCTGGCTGTTCCGCTTCACCGCGTTCTGGTTCCTGCTCGAGGCGTTCAACATCGGCGGCTCGGTTCGCAACGTGCTCCTCGTCCTGGGGGTCCAGGCGGTCAGCGCCGCGCTGCCGTTCACGCCCGGGGGCGCCGGTGCTCAGCAGGCGCTGCTCGTGCACGTGTTCGGCGGGACCACCAACGCGGCCACGCTCGCGGCGTACTCCGTGGGCCAGCAGATCGCGATCGCGGCGTTCACGTTCGGGGTCGGCTTCCTGGCCCTGGTCTTCATCTTCCGGATCCGGAGCTTCAAGGAGGTCATCCGTCGCGGGCAGGCGGAGCGGGCGGCCGAGAAGGAGGGAGCGGCCGCCCCGGCGGAGGTCGCCTAGGTGGCCAGTCCGCGCGCGGCGTAGTAGCCGCCGGCCGCCGCGGCCACGCCCAGCACCACGGATGCCATCAGGTAGAGCGCGGCCTCGCCCGCCCGCCCGGTCTCCAGGTCGAGGAAGACGTCCACGGAGAAGGTCGAGAAGGTGGTGAAGCCGCCCAGCACGCCGACGGCCAGTCCGGTCCTGACCGCCGCCGGGAGGTCGTGCCCGAAGGGCAGCAGGAAGCCGAGCAGGAACGACCCGGCCACGTTGATGGCCACGGTCAGCGTGGGCAGGTGGTCGCCCGACACGAGGGTGCCCAGGCCGTAGCGGGCCAGTACTCCCGCGGCCCCGCCTATCGCCACGCAGAGGACGGTCACGGTGAGGCGGGCGGGCCTAGGTGCCGAAGCCCTCGCGCGCCTCGCGCACGAGCGTGACGGCCTCGGGGAACAGCGTCCCCATGGCGGCGCGCACCTCCGCGGCCTGCTGCTCGGCGTTGCCCTGGAGGTTGAGGCGGGCGATGCCGGCCACGGTCATGTCCACCGCCAGCTTGATCGCGTTGTCCGCCCAGGCCACGCGCTGCGCCCCCTGCATCTGCTCGGCCAACTCGGCCATCCGGCGCCGGAGCTCCTCCGGATCCCCGAACATCCCTCCGAACGGATCTTCCTCTGAGGACATGCCCTGATTGTACGGCTCGGGTAACCTCGCGACGCGTCGATGTCCCTGCCCCCGCCAAGCCCGTCGTCCACCTGCCTGGTCACGGGAGCGTCGTCCGGCATCGGGGTCGAGATCGCGCGCCAGCTGGCGGCCCGCGGGCGTGGCGTCACGCTGGCCGCGCGGCGCAAGGATCGCCTGGTCAAGCTCGCCGGCGAGCTGTCCGAGCTCCACGGGGTCCGCGCAGAGGCCGTGGCCTGCGATCTCTCGTCGGCGGCCGCCCGCCACCGGATGATCGCGACGATCGAGGGCCGCGGGCTGCAGGTCGACGTGCTGGTCAACAACGCGGGCTTCGGCAGCGCGGGGCGGTTCCAGGAGCTCGACCAGGAGGCCGAGCTCCAGATGGTGCGCACCAACGTCGAGGCGGTGATCGACCTATGCGGCACCTACGTGCCGCGGATGGTGGATCGCGGCTCCGGCGCGGTTCTCAACGTGGCGTCATCGGCCGCGTATCAGCCGCTGCCGCGCCAGGCCACCTACGCGGCGACCAAGGCGTTCGTGCTCAGCTTCACCGAGGCGCTCCACACCGACCTGCGCGGCACGGGCGTGACGGCCACCGCGCTCTGTCCCGGCCCCACCAAGACCGAGTTCGGCGACGCCGCCGGCATCCCGGACGAGCTGTTCGAGATCCCCGGCCTCGTGTACTCGGCCGAGCGGATGGCGAAGGCCGGCGTGAACGCGATGGAGGCCGGCCGCCGCGCGGTGGTCCCGGGGCCGACCAACGCGGTGGGCGCGATCGGCGGCCGGATGCTGCCGCGGCGCCTGGTCCTCGAGCTGCTGGAGCGCTTCTACCCGGTGGGCAGGTAGCGCCCCGGCCGAGTCCAGTGCCGGCGCCCCCTCAGGCGTAGCGCTTTCGCCTGAAGACGTCGGTCTTCAGCGAGTCGACCCGGTCGAGGAAGAGGATCCCGTCCAGGTGGTCCAGCTCGTGCAGCAGGCAGCGCGCCTCGAAGCCCTCGCTGTCGATCGTGCGAGTCCCGCCGCCCGGCTCGGTCGCCTCGATCGCGGCGTGCGTCGCCCGCCGCACGTTGGCGGTCAGGTCCGGGATCGACAGGCAGCCCTCGCGTGCCACCTCGGCACCGGAGGAGCTCACCACGCGCGGGTTGACCAGCACCAGCTCGCCGTTGCAGGTCGTGGCCTTGGGGTGGTCGGTCACGTCCACCACCACGATCCGGACAAGCTCTGAGATCTGGGGTGCCGCGATACCCACGCAGCGGGGGAACGAGTGCATCGTGTCGAGCAGGTCGCGGCCCACGCGCTCGGCCTCCTCCAGCTCCTCGGGGCCGAGTGCTCGGGCCTCGCGCTTGAGCAGGGAGTGGGGGAAGCGCAGGACCTCTCGGACCGCCATTTAGATGATTGATTCCAAGTCCGCGTGCCCCTGGGGACGCGAAAATCGAGCTGGCCAAGGACGCAGGACGAAGTCCATGCATGAGTGCATGGACGAGTCCGAGGACGCAGGCCCAGCGACGATTTGCAGCGTTCTCCAGGGGTGCGGGGGTTTGGGATCAGTCATCTCAGAGCGCGTCTTGCTCCAGCGGGCGGAGCGTGACCTCCACGCCCTGCTCGGCCGCCACGCGCTCGAGAGCGGCCTGGAGCTCGGCGGTGTCGAGTCCCTCCGGGGGCGCGATCTCCATCATCAGCGCGTAGAGCGGCGGTTCCGCGCCCTCGCCGACGAGCTTGGTGTTCAGGTCGGTGATGTCGACGCCGCGCTCGGCCAGCGCCGCCGTGGCCGCATGGACGATGCCCGGATGGTCGGCCCCGTAGACGGTGAGGATGTGCGACGGGACGGGCTCCTCAGCGGGGTTGCCACCCTCCAGCTCGCCAAGGGTGAGCGCGTCCAGCCCCAGCCGCCCCCGCACGTCGTCGAGGTCGGCTCGCAGCGCCGCCAGGTCGGCGTCGCCGGGCACCGCCACCACCAGCATCATCGTGAAGTGGCCGCGCAGGATCGTCATCTGCGAGTCCTCGATGTTCACGGAGTGGGCGAGCAGCGCCTGGGAAACCGCGGCCACGATCCCGGGCTGGTCCCGGCCGATGGCCGATAGGGCGTGGCGGCGCATCGGCGGACCTTAGCTTCCGTACACTCGCCGGGTGCTCATCGGCGACGTTATGACCCACGAGGTGGTGACCGCTGCGGCCGACGCGACGCTCGGCGAGGTGGCCGAGCTGATGCGCGACCGCAACGTCGGATCGGTCGTGATCCTCGACCACGACCGCGCCGTGGCGCTGATCACGGACCGGGACCTGGCGCTCGTCGTGGGCGCGGACGCAACCGACCGCGGCCAGGCCGTGGGCGACCATGCCACCCGTCCCCTCGTGACGGGCGAGGCCGGCATGGACCTGGAGGAGGCCGCCGCCCTGATGGTCCAGCACCGGATCCGCCGCCTGCCGATCGCCGACGGCGACGGGCTGGCCGGAATCGTCACCCTGGACGACCTGGCGGTTCGGACGGGGGACCCCCAGCTGGCCCAGCGGATGACCGCCGACGTGGCCCGAGCCGCGCTACCCGAGTTCTTCTTCCACCAGAGGGGAGGCTGACCACCATGCCGCTGACGCCCGAGCAACGCCGCCGGCGCGACCAGGTGGAGACGGTCATACGTCTCATCGCACCAGGCCTGAACCTGGTGCTGGCCGCTGGCGAGCGACTGTCGAAGATCGTCTCGCCGGAGGACGACGAGTACTACCCCGTGCGCTCCGGGTTGTCCGAGCCCAGCCTGAATCGCCCGCGCGCGCCGGCCGAGCGCTGACGCCCGCCGCCGTATGTCTGTCAGCATGAGCGCCGCCGTGGCGCCCGAGGAACAGCTCGCGTGGGAGGCCCGGGCCGGGCGGCCCGCGGCCGCTGCCGCATTCCTCTCAGCGCTGCTGGGCCTGGGCGGGGTCGCCTACGGCAACATCGCCCTCAGCAGCTCGAAGGTGAACGACGACGTCGACGGCGCCTTCCTGGTCCATCGCCATCACGCCGTGCTGATCGGCACCTCGGTCCTGGAGGCCCTCTCGGTGCTGCTCCTGGCCGTCGCCGTGGCGTATCTCTACCGGGCCACCCGCTTCAGGCGGGCGGAGCTGCGTCCGCAGGCGCTGTGGATGACGGTGGGTGGCGCGGTGGTCTACGCCGGCGCCCTCGTGGGCCAGCAGCTCGCGCTGATCGACGTCGAGGATCGTCTGGTGACCCAGCTGACGGCGAACCCGCTGGCACCCAAGGCGGCCAACGACCTGGCCAAGCACGCGCTCTCGCACGGCAAGCTCGCCACGTGGGCGCTGGTCCAGCTCGCCCTGGGGATATTCCTGGGCGCGGGCGTCGTGCTCATCTCGCTGAACGCCCGCCGCGCCGGCATCCTGTCGAGCTTCATGGGCATCGTGGGGATCATCGTCGGGGTGCTGCTGGTGCTGCCGTTCTTCGGCCGCCCACCGATCGTCGAGTACTTCTGGCTCGTCGCCCTGGGCCTGCTGTACCTGGACCGCTGGCCCGGCGGTGGCCGCGGGCCGGCCTGGGCGAGCGGCGAGGCCATCCCGTGGCCCACCGCGGCTGAGGTGCGGGCGGCCCAGGCGAGCAGCGGCGAAGGCGCGCCGGCCCCCCGCGGTCGCGCGGAGCGACCGCCGCCCCGGCCCCCGCCGCGCTGGCTGGAGCGGCTCACCGGCCGCGGCGCGGCGGCGCCGAGCGACGGCGGCGGCGGCGACGACGAAGACCTGGACGAGACGCCCGAGCCGCAGCGAGCGGCTGCGCCGCAGCACCCGCGCTCCAAGAAGCGCAAGAAGAAGCGCCGGCGCTAGGCGCCCAGGCGCCCGCTACTCCTCGTCGGCCTCCCCGGCCGCGATCTTCTCCTTGATCGTCTCGGTGACAGACGGATCGCGCAGCGTGGTCACGTCGCCCAGCTCGCGCCCCTCGGCGATGTCCTTCAACAGCCGCCGCATGATCTTGCCGGAGCGCGTCTTGGGCAGGTCGTCGGCGTAGACGATCCGCTTGGGGCGCGCCAGCTTGCCGATCTTGTCGGCCACGTGCGCGCGGATCTCGTCGTCGAAGCCCTCCTCCTCCTTCTGGGAGTCGCCCTTCAGCGTGACGAAGGCCACGATCGTCTGGCCGGTGTCCTCGTCCTTGGCGCCCACGACGGCGGCCTCGGCCACCCTGTCGTGCGAGACGATCGCCGACTCGACCTCCATCGTGGACATGCGGTGGCCGGAGACGTTGATCACGTCGTCCACCCGGCCGACGATCCAGAAGTAGCCGTCGGAGTCGATCTTGGAGGCGTCGCCGACGTCGTAGACGTCCTTGCCGTACTTGGTCCAGTACGTCTCCACGTAGCGGTCGTCCTCGCCGTAGAGGGTGCGCGCCATTCCGGGCCACGGGCGGCGCAGGGTCAGGAAGCCGCCGCCCTCCTCCACGATCGTGCCGTCCTTCTTGACCACGGCGGCCTCGACGCCGGGGAACGGCCTGGTGGCCGATCCCGGCTTGGTCTCGGTGATGCCGGGCAGCGGCGTGATCATGATCTGGCCGGTCTCGGTCTGCCACCAGGTGTCGACGATCGGGCAACGCTCGCCGCCGATCACCTTGTGGTACCACGCCCAGGCCTTCGGGTTGATCGGCTCCCCGACCGACCCGAGCAGCCGTAGCGACGACACGTCGTGCTTCTCCACGTGGTCGTCGCCCCACTTCATGCACGCCCGGATGGCGGTGGGCGCCGTGTACAGGATCGTGACCTTGTAGTCCTCCACGATCTGCCACCAGCGGTCCTTCTCCGGGTAGTCCGGCGCGCCCTCGTACAGGACAGACGTGGCGCCGTTGCACAGCGGCCCGTAGACGATGTAAGAGTGGCCGGTCACCCAGCCGACGTCGGCCGCGCACCAATACACGTCGTCGTCGGGCTTCAGGTCGAAGACCGCGTAGTGCGTGGCGGCGACTCCCGTCAGGTAGCCGCCGGTGGTGTGCAGGATGCCCTTGGGCTTGGCCGTCGAGCCGGAGGTGTAGAGGATGTAGAGCGGGTGCTCGGCGTCGAGCTTCTCGGGCTCGCACTCGGCGTCGGCCTTCTCCACGGCCTCGTGCCACCACACGTCGCGGCCCTCGGTCATCGGAGCGTCCTCGTCGGTGCGCTTGACCACCACCACGTGCTCCAGCTTGGGCAGGTCGTCCAGGATCTCGTCGACCTTCTCCTTCATCGGCGTCGGCTTGCCCCGCCGCAGGGTGGCGTCGGCGGTGACCAGCACCTTGGCGTCGGACACCTTCATCCGCTCCTTCACGGACTCCACCGAGAAGCCGCCGAAGACGACGTTGTGCACGGCGCCGATGCGGGCGCAGGCGAGCATCGCCGCGGGCGTCTCGGGCACCATCGGCATGAAGATCCCGACC
Source organism: Thermoleophilaceae bacterium (assembly GCA_034664185.1). Lineage (GTDB taxonomy): Bacteria > Actinomycetota > Thermoleophilia > Solirubrobacterales > Thermoleophilaceae > AC-37. The sequence continues at coordinate 5,673 of JAXDIC010000324.1, read as the reverse complement.
ACGTCGCCCTTCTCCACCCCCAGCGACTTGAGGACGTTGGCGAAGCGCTGGGTCGAGTCGAGCAGGTCGGCGTAGGTCACGTCCTTGGTGTCGCCGTCCTCGCCCACCCAGTGGTACGCCACCTTGTCGCCCTTGCCCGCCTCCACGTGGCGGTCCAGGCAGTTGTGGGAGGCGTTGATCTTGCCCTCCTTGAACCACTTGGCCCACGGCGGGTTCCACTCGAGCACGGTCTGCCAGTCCTCGAACCAGTCGAGCTTCTTGGCCCACTTCTCCCACCAGGCCTCGAAGTCGGCCTCGGCCTCCTCGTAGATCGCGGGATCGGAGAAGTTGGCCTGCTTGACGAACTCCTCCGGCGGCGAGAACCTGTCCTCGTCGCGGAGCAGCACCTCCAGGTCCTCGCGCTCCTCAGTCGCCTGCTCGGCCATCCTGGACCTCCCGTGATCGCTCTACCGGCAGTTTTTCAGACGGCTCCGGCCGCCTTCGCCACCTGTCTATAAGCCTCTCCGGGCTCCGGCGCGCCAAACACCGACGACCCCGCCACGAACAGGCGGGCGCCGGCCTCGGCGCAGCCGGGCGCCGTGTCCACGTCAACGCCGCCGTCGACCTCGATGGCCACGCGCTCGGGCAGGAGCGCGCGCAGTCGCTCGACCTTCCCCAGCGTCTCCGGGATGAAGGGCTGTCCTCCCCAGCCGGGGTTGACCGTCATGCAGAGGGCGGTGTGGATGTCGCCGGCCAGCTCGGTCAGCGCCTGCACGGGCGTGGACGGCGTTATCGCCACGCCCGCCAGGCAGCCGGCCTCGCGCACGGACTTGACGGTGTAGTGCACGTGCGGCGTGGCCTCGAAGTGGGCCGTGATCTGGTCGGCGCCCGCGCGCGCGAACTCGTCCACGTAGCGCTCGGGCCGCTCGATCATCAGATGCACGTCGAGCATGCCGCCGGCCCCGTGCACCTGCTCGGCGAGCGCGTCCACGATCAGCGGGCCGATGGTGATCGGCGGCACGAAGTGGCCGTCCATCACGTCCACGTGGATAACGCGAGCGCCGGCGTCCATCACGTCGCGCACCTGGTCGCCCAGCCGCGCGAAGTCGCTGGCCAGGATCGACGGCGCCACGCGGCGCTCGCGAAAGAGCTCCTCCGCGACGGTCACCGGCGTGAAGCTACACCAATCGGCGCTCAGCGCCGCAGAGTCACGCGCTGCGACGCCCGCAGCGGGCCGCGCCCGGGAACCTCCACCGCGGCGCGGAGCACCAGCGACAGCGAGCCGCGCTTGCGCAGCGCGGACCGCCCGCCGGCGTTCAGCGGGATGGTGAGCGGCCGGATGCCCGCGCCCAGGCGCCTGGAGACGGAGCCCACGGTCGGCTGCCCCTTGGAGCCCGGGATGGCGCCCGCCGGCGCCACCAGCGTGGCCTGCACCAGCGAGCCAGGCGAGGGGACCGCGACGAGCGCCTTCACCGTGTTGCCCTGCTGGCGCCCGACGGCCACGGCGTAGGACGAGAGGCGATGCTCGCAGCCGGTCACCACGTCCGCGCGGTCCGCCACCACCGTGTCGTTGCCGGGCCCGCAGTCCACGTAGTCCTTCCCGCCGCTGAGCGAGATGACCGTGTCGTCGCCGGGGCCGGCGTAGATCGCGTCGCGCCCGGCGCCGCCCCCGATCACGTCGTTGCCGGCGCCGGAATCGAAGGTGTAGACGCGCGAATCCGGCACGGTGGCCGGACCCACGAGCGTGTCGGCGTGGTCGGTGCCGATCACGCGCTCCACCGTCGCCAGGATCTCGTCGCGCTCGCCCGGCGCGCCGTCGTTGGCCAGGCCGTCGAGGGTCACCGTCACGCCCGTCGCGCGACCGGCGTAGCTCACGGTGTCGTTGGACTGGGGGTCCGTTCCGGCGGGGTCGCCTCCGTAGCCACCGTCGAACAGCTCGGGGCCGGGGCCCGAGTACATGGTGTCGCTGCCGGCACCGCCGAACACCACGTGCCTGGCTGTGCCGAAGAAGCGGAAGGTGTCGTTGCCGTCGCCGCCGATGTACAGCTCGACGTCGCCTCCGATGTTGTCGCCGCCCAGGCCGTCGTTCGGCTGTCCGTCGTCGCTGAACGCGTAGGGGAGGTTCGACGGCGCGAAGTAGTCGACGAAGTCCACGCCGGGCCCGCCGATGAAGTCGATCGAGCTGGGCACGGTGCCGCGCACCCGCAGCGCGTCGTTCCCGGGTCCGCCGTCGATCGTGGTGGGCAGCGCGCGCGACGGGTCGAACTCCGGGGTCACGATGTCGTTTCCGTCGCCCAGCACCAGCTTGACCTGCACGCGGTGGCCGGGGATGTCGCAGCCCATCCCGGTGCCCTGCCCAGAGCACAGCGGGCTGGTGAACGTCGCGGCGTCAGCGCCGTCGTCGTAGAAGTCCACCCCCGTGTCGTTCCGGATCCCGGCCGCCCGCTTGTACGGGTCCAGCGCCTCGGCCCGGATCCGGAGCGTGACCGCGTTGTCCTGGCCGGGCGCGGCCGTGTACTGGACCAGCTGCGACCCGTCGGCCTGCGGGATCACGTCCACGCGCGGCGGGGTGGAAGCAGCGGCGGATGCGGGTGCGGCAAGCACCGTGCACACCGCGGCCAGGAGCCACGGCTTGAACGCGCGCGGTCCGAGCCTCCCGACGTGGGCCAGATCGGTCAAGCCAGTCCACACTATGCCCGCACCGGCCAAAGCACAAGAGGAACCGGCCGGGCGGTGCGCCAGCCGGGATAGGGTGGCGCGCAATGGACGCTCCACGCCTCCTCCAGCGCGCCGACGCGGCGCTGGGCGACGCGCTGGAGCGAGCGGTGGCCTCCCATCACCGGCGCAGGCTGAGCCGGCTGGGCCACGCGCGGGCGCTGGACCCGCCGGGCGGGGCCGACCCCTGGGCGCAGGGCGAGCCCGCCACCCGCGCGGGTAACTCGGTGGAGGTCCTGATCGACGGCGCCGAGGGCCTTCCGGCCATCGAGCGCGAGCTGCGCGGCGCCAAGTCGCACGTGCACATCGCAGGCTGGCACGTGACTCCCGACTTCAGGCTCACCCGCGAGGCTGGCTCGCCCACGCTCCGGGAGCTGCTGGCCGAGCTGGCCGAGCGCGTGGACGTGCGGGTACTGCTCTGGGCCGGCGCCCCGCTGCCGGTGTTCAAGCCCGCGCGCCGGTCGGTGCGCGACTGCCGCCGCCAGCTCACGGACGGCACGCGCGTGCGCTGCGCGCTCGACTCGAAGGAGCGGCCGCTGCACTGCCACCACGAGAAGCTGGTGGTGGTCGACGACTCGGTGGCCTTCGTGGGCGGCATCGACATGACCTCGCTGGCGGGCGACCGCTACGACCTGCCCGGCCACCCCGCGGAGGGCCGGCTGGGCTGGCACGACGCCACCACTCGCCTGCGCGGCCCGATCGTGGCCGACGTGGCGGCTCACTTCGCGTCGCGCTGGCGCGAGGTCGACGGGGAGGACCTGGCAGCGCCCGCCGCGCCCGCGCCGGCGGGGACGGTCGAGGCGCAGCTCGTGCACACGATCCCGGAACGGGTCTACGACTTCGCTCGCGACGGACGGTTCACGATCGTCGAGTCGTACCTGCGGGCGCTCCGGTCGGCCGAGCGGCTGGTGTACCTGGAGAACCAGTTCCTGTGGTCACCGGAGGTCACGGCCGTGCTCGCCGGCAAGCTCGAGCACCCGCCGACCGACGCATTCCGCGTGGTGGTCGTGCTGCCGGAGAAGGCCAACAACGGGCAGGACGACACCCGCGGCCAGCTGGGCGTTCTCACGCAGGCGGACGAGCGCGGTGGGGGCGGCCGGATGCTGGCGTGCACCCTGCGCTCGCGCAGCGGCGATCGCAGCGAGCACCTCTACGTGCACGCGAAGGTGGGGATCGTGGACGACCGCTGGCTGACGGTCGGCTCGGCCAACCTGAACGCGCACTCGTTCTTCAACGACTCCGAGGTCAACGTGGTGACCTGCGATCCGGAGCTGGCCCGCGACACGCGCCTGCGACTGTGGTCCGAGCACCTCGAGCGGCCGGTGGAGGAGCTCCCCGGCGACCCGACCGAGGCGGTCGACCGGCTGTGGCGCCCGATCGCCCGCGAGCAGCGCCAGCGCCTCGATCGCGGTCAGCCGCTCACGCACCACCTGGTCCAGCTCGAGGGCGTGTCCCGCCGAACGGGCCGGCTGCGCGGCCCCGTCGACTCGCTGCTGGTGGACGGTTAGGACGAAGCGGGGACCCCGATCGGGGTCCCCGCTCCTGCCGATCTCGAACCGCCGTTCGAGCTACTTCTGGGTGTTCTCCTGGCTGGTGTTGGGCTCCGCCTGCGCGTCGGGGGGGCTCGGGTCGGCGCGAACGACCTTCTCGCAGCTCCCGTTCGGGTTCTGCTGGGTGGCGTCCACGATCACGTCCACCTTGTCCAGCAGTGCCGTGTCGTGGCCGGGACCGCAGTCGACGGTGTCCACCTCGCCGTCACGCGTGTGGAACGTGTCGTTGCCGTTCCCGCCCACCAGCGTGTCGCCCACGGTGTCCGTCTGGCCGTTCGGTCCCGGGTGGACGTCGCCGCGGGCGAGAGCCCACAGGTTGTCGTTCCCGTTCCCGCCGAACGACTTGTCGACGCCCAGGTTGGCAAAGATCAGGTCGTTGCCGTTCCCGCCGTACTGCACGTCGTTGCCGCTGCCGCCGAACATCCGGTCGGCCTGGGGGCCGCCGTCGGCCTGGTCGTTGCCAGCCCCGCCGTACAGGACGTCGCGGCCGAAGCCGCCCTGGATCTGGTCGTCGCCCAGCCCGCCGAACACCCGGTCGTTGCCCGGGCCTCCGCCCAGCACGTCGTTGCCCGGCCCGCCGAACAGGCGGTCCGCGCCGAGGTCGCCGTAGACCGTGTCGTTGCCCGGCCCGGCGAACACCCGATCGTGGCCCCAGCCCGCGTTGACCGTGTCGTCGCCGGCCAACGCCTGGACCCTGTCAGCGCCTCCCCTTGCATTGATCGTGTCGGCGGCATTCGTCCCGCGAAGCTGCTCGCCTTGGTTCGTGCCTGTGATCGTCGCGGCCAGCGCGACGGACGCCAATAGCGCCGTCAGGGCAGCCGCGGCGAGCAGCGCGATCGACATACGTGTCTTTCGCATCTGCGCCTCCTTGTGTCGGTTGACGACCAACGGAACACGCGACGCGCCGCACCGGTTGCGCCGCCGTTGTGTTAAGGAGGCGCGGGACCGGGCGGCGAAGCCGCCTAGGCGATTTGCGCGCGCTTGGCGTGCGTGCGGATCTCGGACAGGATCCGTTCGAGGCGCGGCTCGGTGTCGTGGTCCACGTAGGTCATCGCGGCAGCCACCGCCGGGTGCACGCGACCGATCTGCGCGTGCAGCTCGTGGGCCACGGCGCGGTAGCCGGGATGGCCCTCGCGCCCGGAGCGCAGCTCGATGAGCTGCATGGCCTCACGCGCGTTCATGTCCATCACGTAGCGGATCCGGAAGCCAAGGCACAGCGCGTAGGGGGCGAGGTCGGCCATGCCGGCGTCGACCAGCCGCTGGTATTCGGCGGCCGAGCCATCGAGGGCGGCGCGGTAGTCGTCGGCCACTCCCGCGTCGTCCAGCTCGGCCGGCACGCCGGCGCCGAGGTGCGGGGTGAGCGGCTGCCACTGGATCGTGAGCATCCGGTGGCGCTGAAGGTCGCGGAACGCGCCGTAGTCGGAGACGA
>JAXDIC010000270.1:0-8483 GCA_034664185.1 Thermoleophilaceae bacterium | reverse complement strand
CCGCGGGCGAAGGGAGAGACCACCAGCATCGGCACCCGGAACCCGAGCCCGATCGGGCCGCGGATGCCGCCGGCGTCGGCCGGCAGGGGGTTGACCGTCAGGTACTCGCCGGGCGTCCCCGGAGGTGCCACCGGCGGAGGGACGTGGTCGAAGAAGCCGCCGTTCTCGTCGTAGGTCATGAACACCGCGGTCTTCGCCCACAGGGAGGCGTTGGCCGTGAGCGGCCCGAGCATCTGCGAGGCGGCCGCCTCACCGTAGGTGACCGGCGCCGGCGGGTGCTCGCTGTCCACGAGCGACGCCAGCACCCACGAGACCTGAGGCAGCGTCCCGGCCGCGCAGTCGGCCTGGAAGTCGGCGGGGAACGATGGCCCGAACGCGTTGGCCGCCAGGGTCGGATTGGACTGGTACTGCTTGAAGTAGGGCAGCACGTTGTCGCCCGCGTTGCCGTCCGGGGTGGCGTAGATCTTCCAGCTGATCCCAGCGGTCTGGAGCTGCTCGGGGTAGGTGGTCCAGCTGAAGGCGCCGAGCTTCGACTGGCGGTTGGTGACCAGCGTGTGCAGCAGCGGTCCGCCGGCCTTGCCCGCGGGATCGATCGTCGCCGACATCGAGTACAGCCGGTTGGGATCGGTCGGCCCGATCAGCGAGCAGTGGTACCCGTCGCAGAGCGTGAACGCGTCAGCCAGCGCGTAGTAGAACGGCAGGTCGGAGCGCTTGTAGTAGCCCATGGTGCCGGGCCCGTCGCGCCCGCCGTTGTCCTCCAGGTGCACCTCGAGGAACTTGTCCAACTTGCCGTCGTTCCAGCACTTGTGGAGGGCCGCCCACTCGTGCGTGATGTCGTTGGTGCACTCGCCCTGCTGATTGGTGTCGTAGTGGAACGGCCGCAGGTGCCCGCCATAGGGCACGCCGGCGGCGCCGGGGTACGGCTGGGCGAACACCGACAGGCCGCTGCCGTCGCCCAGCGGCCGGACGTTGGGATCCGCGAACCCGCGCACCCCCTTGTAGCCCCCGAAGTAATGGTCGAACGAGCGGTTCTCGTTGATGAAGATGACGACGTGCTCGATGTCCTTGAGCTTGCCGCACGTCGCGGGGGCCGCCAGCACGCGCTCGAGCACCTGCCCCTGCGACAGCGACTCCAGCCCGAGCAGGGCTCCCGCGGCCACGCCGGCGCGTAGGACGTCACGTCGTGTCAGTCCTGAAGCCATCTTCCTCCCGTTTGCAGCACCCTAACCGGTTCTCTTGTGGGACGATCCGGTTGTGCCGAGAGCAGCCCTTGCGTCCCTGGCCGCCGCCGCGGCGCTTGCTCTGACGCTGCTGGCAGCGCCGGCCAACGCCGCCGACGCCACGCGACCCGTGCTCTGGGTCGGCAACAACTGGGATGGGACCGCGGACGCCATCGACCCGCACACCTTCCAGAAGCTCGCCCACCTCAACATCGTGCCGGACCTGGCCGAGCGCAAGGCCGAGATCGCGCTCAACCCCGAGCGGCAGGGCTACTTCCTGGCCATTCGCCAGCTGGTGGGGGAGGGGCACGACCAGTTCGTGGACGACGCGTTCACCTCGCACGACGGCCGCTTCCTGTACGTGTCGCGGCCCAGCCTGGCGGACGTCGCGGCCTTCGACCTGAGCACCCGCAAGATCGTGTGGCGCACCAAGGTCGACGGCAACCGCGCGGACCACATGGCGATCTCGCCCGACGGCACGCGGCTGCTGGTGTCGGCCTCGACCGCCGGCGTGGTGGACGTCCTGAGCACCGCGACGGGCGCGATCATCGGTCGCATCGAGTCGGGCGACCAGCCGCACGAGAACAACTTCTCGCGCGACGGCAACCTGATCTACCACGCCAGCATCGGCACGGTCTACACGCCCGCGGACGACCCCGCGCTGGACGCCAGCAAGGGCAAGCGCTACTTCGAGGTCATCGACGCCCACACGCTCAAGGTGCTCAAGCGGATCGACATGGGCAAGAAGCTGGCCGAGGCCGGCTACAAGAACATGAGCTCCGCGGTCAGGCCGATGGCGCTCTCGCCCGACGAGCGCTACCTCTACTTCCAGGTGTCGTTCTTCCACGGCTTCGTCGAGTACGACCTGAAGACCGACCGCGTGCTGCGGCTGGCCCACCTGCCGCTGAGCGAGGACGCCAAGAAGAAGCGCCGCGACGAGTACCTGCTGGACTCAGCGCACCACGGGCTGGCGATGAACCCCGAGGGCACCAAGCTGTGCGTCGCCGGCACGATGTCGAACTACGCGGCCATCGTCTCGCGCTCGACGTTCGCCTACCACCTGGCGGCGTTCGGCACCAGGCCCTATTGGGCCACCAACAGCGCCGACGGCCGCTACTGCTTCGTCTCCTTCAGCGGCGACGACCTCGTGTCGGTCATCTCCTACAAGACCGAGCAGGAGGTGGCGCGCATCCCGGTTGGCGACCACCCCCAGCGGATGCGCATGGGCACCATCCGCGTCGGGCTGCTCGGGGTGCCCGCCGCACCCAAGGCGCCGTGCGTGGACACGCGCAGGTTCAGCTACCGGCTGCACTCCGCCCGCGGGGTGCGCATCGTGCGCGTGGAGGTGTTCGTGAACGGCAAGCTGCGCAAGCGCCTGAGCGGGCACGACATCCGCCGCGTGTCGATCGAGCGCCCACCGCTACGGAAGTACACGGTGAGGATCGTGACCACGCACAGCACCGGCGGGCAGGTCGTGAGCGTGCGCACCTACCGGGGCTGCACGAAGGGCCCGGTCCGCACCTTCCACCGCTGACGGGCGCGGTCGGGGCGCGCCCGCGCGGCGGGCTCTGGTCAGCTCATCTCTGGATTGCGAGCGCCGACGTGGCTGTCGGGTCCTGGCCCACCGCTCGCCCGCCGTGGCCCACGACGTCGACTCCGAAGAGGCTGCCGGTGCCGGACGGCGCGGAGTCGAGCTTCCAGTGGCTGCCGCCGTCGCTCGTCGCGGCGATCACGGGCGCGGTGCCGCCCGGGTTCTGACCGACCGCGAGGCAGCGGTCCGCCTTCGAGGCCCGCACGCAGGAGATCGAGTTGAAGAAGCCCGAGAAGCTGGGGAGGGTCTGGCGCTTCCAGGTCTTCCCGCCGTTCGCGCTGCGCAGCATCACGCCGGTCTTGAAGGTGGCCGCGGCCGCCCAGCAGTGGCTGGAGTCGACGCACGAGATGGCGTCCACGAACGGCTGCCCCTCGAACACGAGCTTCCACGAGTCGCCGCCGTTCGTGCTCTTCCAGATCACGCCCGGGCACTGGGTGACACTGGCCCCTCCGCACTGGTTTCCGCCCACTGCGTACCCGGTGCTCTTGCTGGCAAGGGTCCCGCTGTCCTCGGCGTACGCGACGCAGAAGCCGGTGCAGCCGCCGTGCAGGGGCAGCGTCTTGGGCGACCAGCTGGTACCGCCGTCGGAGGTGACCAGCAGCGTGTTGCCCCAGCGCAGGCCGCCCGCCACGCAGCGCTTGGACCGGCACGAGATCCAACCGATGGCCTGGTGTCCAGCCGGCAGCTGCTGACGGAGCCAGTTCTTCCCGCCGTCGGTCGTGGCGACCGTGGCCGCGTGGAAGCCGTCGGCGGCGTCGGTCTCACCGGCGGCCACGCAACGCGAGAAGCTGGCGCAGGAGACGCCGAACAGGCCCCCGATGCCGGCTGGGACGGCCATGCTGCCCCACGTCTTGCCGCCGTCGTTGCTCACGACGATCGCCCCGAGCTTCTTCGCGGTGTCCTGGCCCACCGCCACGCAGCGCCGCTCCGTCTTCTTGTGCTTGACGCTGTGGTTGACGCACGAGATCCCGCCGAGCACACCGAGCCCGGAAGGCAGCGTCTCGCCCGACCACGTCTTGCCCCAGGCGGGTGCCGCAACCGCGATCGTCACGACGGCCGTTAGGGCAAGCGCTCGGCCGAGGAGGCGAGTCGCGCGGGGATGATGGTGGGCGTGCGGCATGAACCACTCCTCTCGGATTCTCTGCAGAGCCCTCCCCAGCAGCGGCTCCACCCTAATGCCGCGGCCGCCACGGCGCAAGGGCGCTTCCAGCGAGGCCAAGCTGGGCGAGCCGGCCGGCCTCTACGCTCTCGGCGTGCTGTTCGGGATCGCGCGGCGGGGACTGTACGCGGGCGTCGCCTACGCCCTGATCGTGCGCGGCGCGCTGACGCTGGACCTGGGCATGGGGCGGCGAAACCGTCCCCTCGGGCCGATCGACCTGCACATCGCCGCGCCGCGCGAGACCGTGTTCGACGTGATCGCGGCTCCGTACCTGAAGCGCACGCCGCGGGCGATGGCCGGCAAGCTCGACGTGCTCGAGCGCGGCAGCGACATGGTGCTGGCCGCCCACTTCACGCCGCTGGGCCGCGGGATGACCGCCACCACCGTGGAGACCGTGCGCTTCCAGCGTCCCGAGCTGATCTCGTTCCGGCTGCTGCGCGGGCCGGTGCCGCACGTGGTGGAGACGTTCGAGCTGAAGGAGGCGGCGGGCGGCGGCACGGACTTCGAGTACCGCGGCGAGCTGGGCACCGACCTCTGGGCCGCCGGCGCGTGGTGGGCCGAGCGAGTGGCCCGCTCGTGGGTGCGGGCGGTGGAGGAGTCGCTGGCCGGCATCCGCACCGAGGCGGAGCGCCGCGCCGCCCCGCGCGGCTGATGCCCACCTACCGTTGGCGCCTGCGCGTGGAGGGCGGGGTGCTGGCCGGGTGTGGGCTGCTGGCCGCCGACCTGCTGGTGGCGATCGAGCCGTCGTCCACACGGAACCGGTGGAGCACGTTGGCGCAGGAGGCCGTGGTGCTGGTCGTCATGGCCGTCGCGGGCCGAGTCGCCACGCGCCGCGCCATGGCCGAGGCCGTCGACCTGGAGCCCGGCGCGGGCGGGACCGGCCAGCCCACCGCGCTGTGGAAGCTGCCGCCGATCGTGGCCGTGTTGACGCTGGGCTTCGGCGAGCTGGTGAGCTGGGACACGGGGATGCGGGCAGCCCTGGGGTGCGCGGTGGTGGGCCTCGCGCAGGCGATCCTGATCGAGCGCCTGGTGGCCACCGACGAGGCGCGCAGCGGCTGGCGCTACTACCGCGTGCCCGGATCGCGGATCCTGCGCGGCACCCGCCTTGGACGAGCGCGCCACTAGCGGCCCGACCGAGGGCGAGCGCTGGGCGCGCGAGCAGCTCGACGCGCTGCGCACGGCCGGCTTCGCCCCCGCGGCCATCGCCCGCTTCCTTGCGGCGTCGCAGCGGCGCGCCCACGAGCGCCGGGCGCAGCGGCCCGAGCTGGCGCGGCAGGCGCGCCGCTGGATCGCCGCCGGTGTGCTCGCCTGGTCCGCGCCAGCGCTGGCCGGCGCCCAGCCGTTTCGCCGCCGGGCGCGCAGCGGCATGGCCTGGTGGACGCTGACCGGGCTGATGCTGGACTGGCACCTGGGCATGGTTGAGACGGCGGACGGCCGCGCGCGGCCGCTCGGGCCGGCCGACGCGTGCACCCTGGTCCGCGCGTGGCTCGTGCCGGTCGCCGCCGACAGCCCGACGCCGCTTGTGTGCGGAGTGGCGGCGGCCAGCGACGTGCTGGACGGCGTGCTGGCGCGCGCGGCGGAGCCGACGCGCATCGGCCGCGACCTGGAGGGACTCGCCGACGTCGCGTTCGCCATCGCCGCCCTGCGCGGAGCCGCGCGACGCGGCTGGCTGGGCCGTCTGCCCGCCGCCGTCGAGGTCGCGCGCCTGGCGGGCGGGACGGCCTACGCGTTTGCGGAGTACTTCCGCTCCAGTGCCCCGCCAGCGCCGGGCTTGACACGGGCCACGCGCGTCACCGCGCTTCCCCGAACCGCCGGTCTGATCGCCGCTGGCCTGGGGCATCGACGCCCGGCCGGCGCGCTGGTGGCGATCGGCGCGGGGTCGAGCCTGGCAGCCGCGGGGCGCGCCGTTCTTGCTCGCGCGGCGACTGAGCGGGCGTAGACGCGCCGGAGGAATATGCTGCGCCAGTGGCCGAGGACGGCGCAGCGACACCGGAACGCCTGGTCGACGCGATCAACGACCTCACCGGGCGCCATCACGGCTTCCGCGCGGCGCACGCGAAGGGCACGCTGTGCGCCGGAGAGTTCACCCCGGCCGCGGCCGCCGGCGAGCTGACCCGCGCCGCTCACATGCAGGGCGATCCCGTGCGCGTCAGCGTGCGCTTCTCCAACGGCAGCGGCGACCCCGGCGCGCCCGACGGCGAGCGCCGCGACGGACGCGGGATGGCGATCAAGTTCTACCTGCCCGACGGCTCGACGACCGACATCGTTGCCATCACGATCCCCGTGTTCTTCGTGCGCACCCCCGAGGACTTCCTCGGCTTCACGCAGGCGCGCAAGCCGGATCCCGAGACCGGCGAGATCGACATGGAGAAGGTCGGCGCGTTCCTGGGCGAGCATCCGGAGACGGCTGCCGCGCTCCAGCTGATCCTGCCCACGTTCGTACCGCCCGTCAGCTACGCCACCTGCCTGTTCAACAGCCTGCACGCGTTCCAGCTCGTGAACGAGTCCGGCGAGGGGCGCTTCGTGCGCTACCGGATCGAGCCGGAGGCGGGTGCCCAGGCCGTGCCGGAGGACGAGATCGACGGCCTGTCGCCCGACTACCTCCAGGACGAGATCCGCGACCGGCTGGCCCGCGGGCCCGTGCGCTTCACGCTGATGGCGCGGCTGGCCGGCGAGGGCGATCCCCTCGACGACCCCACGGTGGCGTGGCCGGACGAGCGCGAGCTGGTGGAGCTGGGCAGGCTGGAGCTGACCGGACTGGACACCAGCCGCGAAGTGGGCGACGACATCCTGGTGTTCGACCCGACGCGGGTGACCGACGGGATCGAGCTCTCGGACGACCAGATCCTGCGCGTGCGCTCGCCGGCGTACTCGGTGTCGGTCGAGCGCCGCAGCGGGGCGCCGCCTCCGGCTCAGCCGCTCGTCTGAGAGGGGCGCCTCAGCTCAGAGCGTCGGGTCCGCGTAGCACGGGTGCGGACCGCAGACGTCGAAGATCCTGCCTCCCGGCGCGAGGAACAGGTTCTTCTGCTGGCGCGCGCCCGGCTGCCTGCGCGGGAGCTCGTGGGGGTCCTGGTAGTCGGCCCCGTTGGGAGGCACGTCCGTGTTGGGCGGCGGTGGTGTGCCCCACCACTTGCCGTCGCTCATCTTCTTCCCGTTGATCAGGCGCGGCGGACCGATGTCCCACTCCTCGATAGCCGACCCGTCGAACGGGTAGCTGGGGATGGGCGGCACGCCGTAGATCGGGTTGCCCTTGTCGAGGTCGCGGCCGGGGTCCGCCCACGGGAAGCGGGCGTACGCGCCGATCGTGCGTGCCTCGGTCTCGGCCGCCACCTGCGCCACCTGGTGGTCGCCGATTCCGCCCTGGAGCAGCACGTGGTGGGCGGGCGTGTTGGGGTACGGGTTGTCGGTCATGTGCAGCGCGTAGCCGTCCGCCTCGGCGCGGTCCCACAGCTGCTGCATCAGGGACAGGATCATCGGGCGCTGGAGCCGGTTGGGATACGACGTGTAGAGGCCGTACGAGTACTCGGGCAGTCCGGGATTGGTCGGATCCGGCGACTTGCCCGTGCCGAAGTCGGTGCTTCGCTGGAGCAGCGTGGAGTAGTTCATGCCCAGCACGCCCAGCACGGCGCGGTTGCTGTCCGGCATCACCGCCGTCAGCGCTCCGCCGATGATCCCGCCCTGGCTGTTGCCGTCGTAGTACGCGTGCGTGGTGTCCAGCATCGGCTTGCCGGCCGCGGTCTGGAACAGCGGGCTGGAGTTGAACCCCTTCGGATTCGACATCAGGCGCGCGAGGTAGAGGAAGTTGACCATCCCCTGTTGCACGCGATCGGCGAGCTTGGGGAAGTTGGACAGGTCGTGCTCGATGCCGAGCACCGTCTGGTAGTCGCAGTTGGGTGGGTTGGGAGTGATGCCCTGCGCGACGTTGTTGAACAGCGTCGCCACGGAGTTCTGGATGTCGTTGGCGTTCCCCGGAATGTCGGGCAGGTCGGAGCAGGCCATGCCCACCCAGTCCGTGGCGCAGTACACGAAGTCGTGCTCCTGGACCATGTGCTTGGCCTGCGACTGCATAACCTCGCCGCGCGAGCCCAGCAGGCCGTGCCCGTACAGCGACGGGCGGGCGCCGCCGTTGGCCACCGCCACCTTGGGCACGATGCAGGTGAACTTGGCCGTCATCGTGTTCCCGGGGATCCACGTGGGCGGCCCGTTGGTCGTGGTGGGGTTGTAGACGAACTCCGATCCCGACGGACAGCCCGGCGCGTTCAGGTAGCAGGGCACCGTGTACGAGCCCTCCACGGTGTAGGCCAGGTCGGAGTCGCTCTGCGGCACCTTGTGAGCCGTCCACTGCGGCGGCTGGCCCTGCACCTTCAGGTCGGCCAGGTTGGTGTCGCCCAGCTGCTTGAACGCATCGTCGCGTATCGAGAGCATCCGCTCGGACAGGTTGCGCCGGCTGGCGACGGTGAAGTCCCATGCGCGATAGAGGTTGTCGCGATCGATCCCGGCCTGGGCAAGCGTG
>JAXDIC010000265.1:0-18268 GCA_034664185.1 Thermoleophilaceae bacterium | reverse complement strand
AGCGCCACCTCCGCCGCGAGCTGGAGCGCGCCCTGATCGAGCGCACGCAATCGCTGCCGCCGTCCAAGCCGCTGCGCGAGTTCGACCGCGCGCTGCCCAGCGGGCCGCTCCAGGACCTGGCCGCGGTGCACCGCGTGGTGGCTCAGCTCAAGCGCCGGCTGGCCACGCACGGGCACGAGATGCGCGGCCGGCGTCGTTCCGCCGTCGTGGACGTCCGCCGGACCATGCGCGCCTCATTGGAGACGGGCGGCGTGCCGCTGCGCCTGCGCTACCGCTCCAAGCGCCCACGCCGGCCCGAGCTGTACGTGCTGTGCGACGTCTCCACCAGCGTGACCAGCGCCTCGGTGTTCTTCCTCTCCGTGCTCCACGCGCTGCACGACTCGTTCCGCAAGCTGCGCACGTTCGTCTTCGTGGAGCGGATCAGCGAGGTGACCGACGTATTCGAGCGCGAGCGCTCCTTCGCGGCGATCTCGCACGCGATCGCCACCGACGCCGGCGTGGCCGACGTGTCCGGCTACACCGACTACGGCCGGGTCTGGCTCGAGTTCCTCGCCGAGGTGGTGGACGACCTGGACCCGCGCTCCACCGTGATCGTGCTGGGCGACGCCCGCACCAATGGCCGCGAGCCGCACGCGCAGGCCTTCGCGCGCATCTCCGAGCGCGCCGGGCGCACATTCTGGATGAACCCCGAGCCGCGGCTGTACTGGAACTACGGCGACTCCGTCATCCAGGCGTACGAGCCGTTCTGCGACGGAGTCTTCGAGTGCTGGACCACCAAGCAGCTCGAGGTGTTCGTCAACGCCCTGGCGGGCGGGCGCGGCGCGCCGGCCGCGGCTCGCTAGTCAAGCGCCCGCACCACCTCGGCGGCGGCGCGCTCGCCCGACCGCACCGCTCCGTCCATGTAGCCCGTCCAGGCCGTGGCCGTCTCGGTGCCCGCCCAGTGGATCGGTCCCACCGGGGCGCGCAGCGCCGGCCCGAACGCGCTGAGCGCACCCGGCGGCATGTAGGCCACGGGGCCGCCGCCGCTCCAGGCCTCGGCGGCCCAGTCCTGCTCGACCCAGGCGTCGGGGCTGCCCGCGCGCGGGCCGTACAGCCGCACGAGGCCGTCCAGCACCAGCCGGCGGCGCTCCTCGGGCGCGACGCCTCCCAGTCTGCGCGCTTCGGCGCCGCCAACGAAGCCCAGCAGCACTCCCGCCGAGGCGTCGCGAGGTGAGGTGTCGAACGTGATCGTGGCGGGCCCCCGGTCGCTCAGGCCCTCGCCGGTCAGCCCGTCGTCGCGCCAGAACGGCTCGTCGTACACCGCGTAGCACTTCATCAGCGAGCCCATTGCCATCCGCTGGCAGAGCCGAGCGCGGTCGCCGGGCACCGGGGGATCGAACTCGATGCGCCCGGCCAGCGGCGGCGGCAGCGCGACGATCGCGCGGCGGGCCTCCACGCGCACCCGGTCGGCCATCGCCACGACTCCGCCCGCGCCCGCCTCGACGCGCGCGACGGGCGCGCCCAGGATCACGCGGTCGCCCAGCTCCTCCGCCACGGCCCGCGCCACCGACTGGGGGCCGCCGGCGAAGCGCCATGCCTGGGCGCCGCCCTCGGTGTCCAGCAGCGGGTCCAGGCCGCCCGCGGCGCGGATGTACGCCAGGACGTAGAGGAGCGAGAGGTCCTCCGGCTCGGCGCCCCACAGCGTCTTGGAGGCGACCCCCAGGAGGTTGCGGGCATCGCGGGTGTAGACGTTGCGGCGAATCCACGCCGCGTAGGTGCGCGAGTCCTGCCTCGCGGCGCGCCGGCTGCTCCACGGCGCGTCGGGGTCCACTCGCCGCGACAGCCGCCCCAGCTTGAGCTGGGTCATCCCGATGTCGGCCAGCGTGAGCGGGCTCAGGCGAGGGATGGTGCCCGAGTAGCGGCTGATCCGGCCCCCGACCTCCACCAGGTTGCTGCCCTCGGTGTAGGTCGGGAAGGTCTCGATTCCCATCGCCTGGGCGAGCGCCAGCATCCGGTCCTGTCCGGGACCGACGAAGGCCGCACCCAGCTCGAGCACCGTGGAGTCGGACAGCGCGCGGTCGAACACGCGGCCGCCCACGCGCTCGCGGGCCTCGAGCACGATCGGAGCGGCGCCGGCCGCGGCCAGCGAGCGGGCCGCCGCCAGGCCGGCGAACCCGGCCCCGACCACCACCACGTCGGCCTCGTGCGTCACAGGGCGATCCTAAGTCGCCGCCCGGGTAACATCCAGGGCACATACACCAGGGGGGCTCGCGGGTAGGCGGGCTGAGATAGCGCTCACGAGCGATCGACCGGCGCTGACCCTTCGAACCTGTGGGGTAATGCCCGCGGAGGGAGCGATGGCGACGAGGCTCGAGGCTCCCGTAGAGGAGCCTCGCTCTTTTGAGAAGGACACGGTCCGGGTGGAGTCGGTCACCCGCCGCTTCGCCAGCCGCGGCCGCCAGCCCGTGGTGGCGCTCGACGGGCTGGACCTGGGGGTGCGCGAGCGCGAGGTGGTGGCGGTGGTCGGGCCCTCTGGCTGCGGCAAGTCCACGCTGCTCGAGCTCGTGGCCGGGCTCCAGGAGCCGGACGGGGGCAGCGTGGCCGTGGCGGGCGCGACCACCGCGGCCGAGCGCCGCGCGACGTGCGCGTTCATGGCCCAGCGCGACCTGCTGCTGCCGTGGCGCGACGGCCTGGGCAACGCGGCTCTGGCGCTGGAGTGCGCGGGCGTGTCGCGCGCGGAGGCCCGCCGCCGCGCGGCGCCGCTGTTCGAGCGCTTCGGCCTGGCGGAGTTCGAGCGCGCCCGGCCCGCCGAGCTCTCGGGCGGAATGCGCCAGCGCGTGGCGTTCCTGCGCACCCTGCTGGCCGACCGGCCCGTGTTGCTGCTCGACGAGCCGTTCGGAGCGCTCGACGCCATCACGCGCGCCTCGATGCAGGAGTGGCTGGCCGGCGCTCTGCTCGAGGAGCCGCGCACGGTGCTCCTCGTGACCCACGACGTGGACGAGGCGCTGCTCCTGGCCGACCGCGTCTCCGTGCTCTCGTCGCGGCCGGGCCGCGTGCGAGCCGTGCTGGACGTGGACCTGCCACGCCCGCGCCGGCGCCGCGAGCTGGTCAGGGACCCGGCGTTCGGCGAGCTGAAGGAGCGGGCGCTGGAGGCGCTTTTATGCTGAGGCGCTACTGGCCCAGCGCCCTGCTCCTGGTGGGCATCGTCGCCATCTGGCAGGGGATCGCCAGCCTGCCCGGGGTGGACAACCTGACCCTCGCCTCGCCGGCCGAGACCGCGCGGGCACTCCACGACGACAGCAGCCTGCTGCTGGACAACGCCTGGACCACGCTCGAGGAGGTGCTGCTGGGCCTGGCCCTGGCCGTCGCCGTGGGCGCGGCGGTGGCGGTGGCAATGCACCTGGTGCGCCCGCTGCGCGACGCGGCCTATCCCCTGCTCGTCGCCTCGCAGGCGGTGCCGGTCATCGTCGTGGCGCCGCTGTTCATCCTCGTGTTCGACTACGGCATCCGGCCGAAGGTGGCCATCGTGGCCCTCACCTGCTTCTTCCCCGTCACCGTCAACCTCATGGACGGCCTCCGCGCCGTGGAGCCGGACCAGCTCAAGCTGATGCGCAGCCTGGGCGCCTCGCGGCTGGCCACGCTGTGGAAGGTCGAGCTGCCCTCCGCCCTCCCCTATCTGTTCAGCGGCCTGCGCGTGGCAGCCACCGTGTCGGTGATCGGAGCCGTGTTCGGGGAGTGGGCGGGCGCCGACAGCGGGCTCGGGCGACTGGTGCTCCTGGCCTTGAACCAGCTCGACACACCGCGCGTGTTCGCCGGGGTCGTCATCCTGATGGCCATGTCGATCGGCCTGTTCGCCGCGATGACCGTCGCCCAGCGCCTGCTGGCTCCCTGGAGCCGCGGGGGAGCTCCGGCGTGAGGCGGGCGGTCACCATCCTCCTGGCGGCCGCCGCGGCCGCCCTCGCCCTGGCCGGCTGCGGCGAGCGCCACGAGCGCCTGGCACCGTCCAAGACCCAGCAGCTCCAGCTCATGCTCGACTTCTTCCCCAACGCCGACCACGCCGGCATCTACGCCGCACAGGCGCGCGGCCTCTTCAAGCAGGTCGGGCTGGACGTGAAGATCCGGGCGCCATCCGACCCCTCCGCGCCGCTCAAGCAGGTGGCCGCCGGGCGGGTGGACCTGGCCATCTCCTACGAGCCGGAGGTGCTGCGAGCCCGCGATCGCGGGCTGAAGGTGGTCGCGGTCGGCGCCCTGGTGCAGCGGCCGCTCACGTCGGTCATCTCGCTCCCGGCCGCCAAGATCCGCAAGCCGGCCGACCTGCGCGGCAGGAAGGTGGGCACGGCCGGGATCGACTACCAGCACGCGTTCCTCCAAGCGATCCTGCAGAAGGCCGGCGTGGACGCCGCCACGGTGAAGGAGCAGAGCGTGGGGTTCAACCTCGTGCCGGCGCTCCTCACCAAGAAGGTCGACGCGATCCTCGGCGGCTTCCTCAACTACGAGGCCGTGGACCTGCGGCTGCGCAAGAAGAACCCGGTCGTGATCCCGGTCGACAAGGCGGGCGTGCCGCCCTACGACGAGCTGGTGTTCGTGACCAGCGAGGCCGCCGCCAAGGACAACGCGGACGCCATCCGCGGCTTCCTGGGCGCCGTGGCGCGCGGCACCGCGGACCTTCGGCGCAACCCCGCTGCCGTGGGCGCCCTGCTGAAGGCCGCCCCGGACCTCGACCCCAAGCTCCAGAGGGCGGCGGTGGCGGAGTCGCTCAAGGACCGCATCTTCGACCCGCCGGCCGGCAAGCCGTTCGGGTACCAGGACCCGGCCCAGTGGCGGGCCTTCGCGGCGTTCATGAAGCAGGGCGGCCTGCTGCGGGGCGCGGGCGGCGCCGCCGGCGCCTTCACCAACTCGCTGCTGCCCGGCCAGGGGCCGTAGCGCGAGGTCGGCCGGTGGCGGGCCCCAGCATGCCCCGGCCGTGCAGCATGTACAGGCCGGCCAGCGCCGCGTAGGGCGCGTACGGGGCGAAGAACTCCCGCACCTCGTCCACCGTCGCGCGGCGGCCCATTCCGGCCACCCGGCCGACCAGCTTGACGTACGCCAGGTCGCCGGCGGGAAGCTGGTCGTCGCGGCCCTGGCCGTGGAAGGCGAGCTTCTCGATCGTCCACGGACCGACCTCGCGGATGCGGATCAGACGTGCCCAGGCCGGCTCGTGCTGGTCCAGGTCCACCCGCCCCGCGGCCACCTCGCGGCTTGCCCTGATCAGGGCCAGCGAGCGCCCCGCCGACAGGTCACAGGCCTGCAGCTCGGGCTGGCAGCGGCGGGCCAGCTCGTCGGCGGTGGGGGCGTCGCGCAGCGTTCCGCAATCGGTGCGCCGCCCGAAGCGCCATGTCAGCGTCCGCTGGATGCGCGCGGCCCGCTCGGACTCGATCAGCTGCTCGGTGATGGCCCACGCCAGCGCCTCGAACGGCTGCGGCCGCCGCTGCGGGCGGATCCACGGCTTGCGCCGGATGATCGGCCCCAGCAGCGGGTCGTGGCGGAACTCGCGCTGGAACGGCCGGACGTCGTGGTCCAGCCCGAGGGCGAAGCGCATGCGCTCGATCGCCCAGGCCGCGGTGTCGGCCGTGGGCGCGCTGGCGCGCAAGCGGACGGCGGAAGAGACCGGCCACGCGGCCACCGTCGCCTGATCGCCGCCCTTGTGCAGCACGCGCACCAGGGCGCCGCGGCGGCGGCGCAGGATGCCGTCGCGCCCCGCGGGTGGGAGCCGGTACGGGCCCGGGGGCCGGACGTCCAGCTCGATCGCGGCGCCGCTGGCCGCCAAGGCCGGCTACCGCTTTACGACGTGGACGTCTACCAGGAACGAGCGCGAGGCGGCGATCTCCAGCGCGCGCTCGGCGCGGCTCTTGCGGCGGAGCAGCCCGAAGCGCCTGGGGCCCGCCCGCAGCGCGCGCACCAGCACGAAGGCCGCGATGCCAGCCAGGAAGCCGCCAGTCGCCGCCACCATCGGAGCGGCCAGCGGGGCCTCGGGCGCGCGCTCGATGACGCGCGGCTCGGCCGAGAGCACCGGCAGGTGCCGGGTGTCGGTCTGCTCGTCCTGCGGGATGGCGGCGTCCTCGTCCACGACAGCGAGCGAGTGTACCCCTCGCACGGGACACCCCGACCGCCCGGGGCCGCGGCTCCGCCGCCTAGCCGGAAAAGACCCGCTCGTAGACGCGGTAGCGCTTGACGATCCGGCCGCCCATGGCCTCCATGCCCCGGTTCATCGCCTCGTTGCTCTCGAGGATCCAGCCCATCTCGCCGCCGTCCTGGGGCTTGCGGGCGGCCTGCCGGAAGTGCTCCGCGTACATCGCGGCCGCGATCCCGGTGTGCTGGTACTCGGGGAGCACGCCCAGGAACCCGACCCGCACGCGGTCCACCCGCGGCTTGTACCAGAGGAACTTCGCCCAGCCGAAGGGGAACAGCCGGCCGTTCATGCGCTTGAAGACCTGGTTGACGTCGGGGATCGTCAGCGCGATCCCCACCGTCTTGCCGTCCGGCGTGTCGCAGGCCATCAGCCAGTCCTCGTCCAGGATCGGCTTCATCTCCTTGGCGGTGTGCGCGATCTCCTCGCGGCTGATCGGGACGAAGGCCCAGTTGGTGCTCCACGCGACGTTGTAGATCTCGATGAATGTGTCGAACTCGTCCTCGATCTTCCGCTTGTCGAGCTTGCGCAGCTTGATCCCGTGCTCGGGCTCGAGCTTCTCCGCCATCTCCCAGATGATCGGCAGCACCTTGGTGCGGTCCGTCACCTCCAGGTTCCACATGAACATGTCCTGGGCCTTGGTCAGGCCGGCGCCCTCCACCAGGCCCTGGTAGTAGCGCGGGTGGTAGGGCTGCTTGATCATCGGCGGCAGCTCGAAGCCCTCGATCACCAGCCCCGACTCGTCGTTCATGGTGAAGTCCATCGGACCCACCATCCGGTCGCACCCGCGCTCGCGGAGCCAGGCGTCGGCCGCGTCCAGCAGCGCCGCCGCCACCTCGGGGTCGTCCTCGGACTCGAAGAACCCGAACATGCCCCAGCGGCTCTTGTGGAAGTCGTTGAAGTCGCGGTCGATCTGCGCGGTGATCCGGCCCACCACCTCGCCGTCGCGCCAGGCCAGGAAGTACTCCGCCTCGCCGTGATCGAAGAAGGGGTTCTTGCTCCGGTCGAGGAAGCGCTTGCGCTCGTATACGAGCGGCGGGACCCAGAGCGGCTCGTTACGATAGATCCGCCACGGCAGGCGTATGAAGCGCTTCAGCTCCGACCCGGAGCTGACTGGACGAACGTCTACGGGCACGTCGGCAACCTACTCCTAATGGCGCAGACCGTTACCGACCTCTTCGAGAAGGCGCGCACGCACGAGCGCCTCGATCTTCTCCGCGCGGCGCGCGAGAACGACGTGATGCCCTACTTCCGCCTGCTCGAGGGGGAGGCCGGGCCCGTGGTCCAGATGGAGGGCGCGGAGCGGGTGATGCTGGGCTCGAACAACTATCTGGGCCTGACGCGCGACCCGCGCGTGAAGGAGGCAGCCCGCAAGGCGCTCCACACCTACGGCACGGCCCTGACCGGCTCGCGCTTCCTGAACGGGACGATTCCGCTCCACCTCGAGCTGGAGCGCGAGCTGGCGGAGTGGATGGGCACCGACGACGCGCTGGCCTTCACCACCGGCTACCAGGCCAACGTCGGCTGCCTGTCGACGCTGCTCGGGCCCGGCGACACGGTGATCTGCGACTCGGGCGACCACGCCTCGATCATGGACGGCGTGATGATGTCGCGGGCAAAGCTGCGGCCCTTCCGCCACAACCGGCTGGACAAGCTGGAGTCGATGCTCGGCCGGGCGGCCGACGACGGCGGCGGGGTGCTGGTCGTGGTCGACGGCGTGTTCTCCATGGAGGGCGACGTCTGCGACGTGCCGCGCGTGGGCGAGCTGTGCCGCGCGCACGGCGCGCGCTTCATGGTCGACGAGGCCCATGGCGTGGGCGTGCTGGGCGCGCGCGGGGCCGGGGCGTCCGAGGCGCTGGGCGCCGAGGACCTGGTCGACCTTCGCATGGGCACGTTCTCCAAGTCGCTGGCCAGCTGTGGCGGCTTCATCGCCGGCCCGGCCGACGTGATCGACTTCCTCCGCATCCAGTCGCGTGCGTTCATGTTCACGGCGGCCGCGGTGCCCGCGGCGGTGGGGGCGGCCCTCGAGGCGGTGCGGATCTGCCGCTCGCCCGAGGGGCCCGAGCTGCTGGCCCGGCTGGCCGAGAACGCCGGCTACCTGGAGCGCGGCCTGGAGGCGCTCGGCTTCCGCGTGGTGCACAGCGGCGCCACCGGGCCCGGCGGCGAGAAGATCGTGACCCCCGTGGTGCCCGTCCTGGTGGGGGACGACTGGAAGGCCGCGCAGTTCTGGAAGGCGCTGTACGACGGCGGGGTCTACACCAACGTCGCCCTCTACCCGGCGGTGGAGCGCGGGAGCGCGCTGCTGCGCACCAGCGTGATGGCCACGCACGAGCACTCGCACCTGGACCGAGCGCTCGACGTGTTCGAGCGCTGCCGCGGCGTCATCGAGTAGCCAGGGCCTTCCGGAGCATCCGCGCCACGGCCTGCGGCTCCCGCCGGAGCCGGCGCCAGGTGACGCGCAGCACTCGGTAATCAGCCAGCTGAAGGACTGCATCGCGGACGCGATCCGTCTCGAACGCCGTGGCGTTGTCGTGCCACTCGCGGCTGTCGAGCTCCACCACGACCTTCTGTTCAGGCCACAGGGCATCCACCTCGTAGCCCTTGACCAGGGCGTTCACGAGCGGCGCCGGGATCCCGGCCGCGTGGCAGAAGTCGAGGAAGAGGCGCTCGAACTCGGACCGCGTTGGGGGCGGCTCGCCGGCGTACTCCCGCACCAGCCGCCCCAGCGGCTTCGCCCCACGCCGCCCGAGGCTGCGGGCCAGCAGGCCCTCGATGGCACTGAGGTCGAGGATTCGCAGCCGCTCGGCTTCCTCGAAGGCACGTTCCAGCTCCCGAGGTCTGACCGCCTCGGCCAGGTCGAGCAGAGTGCGCGCGAGGGACGTGACGGGGATGTGCTCAATTACGCCAACGTCCTGCTTTCCCAGCTCCCGCACGCTGTGCAAGGTGA
Source organism: Thermoleophilaceae bacterium (assembly GCA_034664185.1). Classification (GTDB taxonomy): domain Bacteria; phylum Actinomycetota; class Thermoleophilia; order Solirubrobacterales; family Thermoleophilaceae; genus AC-37. The sequence goes on along the minus strand of JAXDIC010000265.1, from coordinate 9,176 downwards.
TTCCTTCCAGCGGGCGCCGCCCGCGCCGCGCAACGGTGACGTCGATCTGCGGGCGAGAGTCCCTACGGATCCCCCACAGCGCCGCCGCGTCGCGGTGGCTCAGCGCGGCCGTCGGCCCACCCGCCAGCACCGCCGCCATCCACCGCCCACGGCGAGCAAGTACCGAGTGACCGACGGCGTAGACGCCTCTGTGGATTGGGTGTAGCCGACCCACAGCGACCCAGCGGCCTATCGCCGCGGGCCGAATGCCCATCCCCACCAGCTGTCTGTGGGCGACCACCCCGTACTGCGTACCCGCCAACGACCCGACCTGGCGGTGACGTGGTTGCAGTTGATCTCGCATAGCGAGACTAAGTGCAACCAGGCCCGGATTTCGCCCCGCCAAGGGGGCCGTCCGGGCGGCGGCGCTACACGATCGTCTGGACCTTGAAGAGGTTGGTGCCGCCGGCCAGGTGCGCGGGCAGGCCCGCGGTGATTCCGATCTTGTCGCCGGGCTCGGCCAGCCCGGTCCGCTTGGCGGCCTCGGCACAGACCTCCAGCAGCGCCGGGGTGTCGTGCGGCTCCTCGTTCAACTCGCCGCGCACGCCCCAGTAGATGCAGCAGCGGCGGACCACCTCGATCCGCTGGGAGAGCGCCAGCGTGGGCACCTGCGGCCGGTGCGACGAGATCAGGACCGCCGTCCTGCCGGTGAGCGTGGGACACACCAGCGCCTTGAGCCCCAGCTGGTAGACGGCGCCAACGGCGCCGAAGGCGATCGTGGCCGACTCGTCGCCCCCGCGGAGACCGCGTTCGGTGAGCATCCGCCAGTACGGCAGCTCGCGCTCGGTGGCCCGGGCGATGGCGGCCATCATGGAGACGGCGCCGGCCGGGTCGCGGCCGATGGCGGTCTCCTGCGAGAGCATGACCGCGTCGGTGCCGTCGAAGATCGCGTTGGCCACGTCCGCCACCTCGGCGCGGGTGGGGCGCGTGGAGCTGACCATCGACTCGAGCATCTGGGTGGCGGTGATCGAGGGCTTGGCCTGCTGGCCGGCCTCGTGCAGCAGCCGCTTCTGGACCAGCGGCACCTCCTCGATCGGCAGCTCGATGCCGAGATCCCCGCGCGCCACCATGATGCCGTCGGCCGCGCGGACGATCTCCTGGGCGTTGGCCGCGGCCTGGGGCTTCTCGATCTTGGCGAAGACGGGGATGTCGCTGTCGTGCGCGCGCAGGCGCTCGCGGACCGGCTCGAGGTCCTCGCCGCGGCGGATGAACGACAGCGCCATCAGGTCCACGCCCATCTCGAGGCCGGCGTCGATCATCCGCAGGTCGTCGTCGCTGACCGCCGGGAGCGACATCGTGACGTTGGGCAGGTTGAGCCCCTGCCGCGAGCCAACGGTCCCCCCCACCTCCACGACGACCTCGACCTCGCCCGGCCGCACGTCGCGCACCCTCAGGCGGATGGCGCCGTCCGAGAGGTAGACGACGTCGTCGGGCGACACGAGCTCCGAGAAGCCCGGCCACGCGACCGGGAGCCGCTCCGACGTGCCCTCGATCTGCTCCGACGTGAGCACCACGGTGCTGCCGACCTCGAGCCGGACCACGTCGTCGGCCACCGGGCCGATCCTGAGCTTGGGGCCGGGGATGTCCTGGAGCACGGCCACCTCCCGCCCCGCGCGCTCGGCGGCGGCCCGCACCAGAGCGACCGTCTCGGCGTGCTCGTCGACGTTCCCGTGGGCGAAGTTGAGCCGGGCGACGTCCATGCCCGCCTCGATCATCCGATCGAGGACGTCCGGCTCGCGGGACGCAGGTCCGATGGTGGCGACGATCTTGGTGGACCGCATCTCGGGGAGGTATACACCCACCGGGGGATCGGCCGCCGGGTTGGCGTTTGGACCGCTCCCCCGCCTAGGGGAGGCCCAAACGGAGACGGGAAAAGAAAAGGCCGCTCTTAGCGAATCGCTGCCGTTTAGGCGGTTGACCTTCGGGGACCTCTCAGCTTAGGTTTCCTCGCGTCGGACATGTGGTGACCGGACGGGAGGCCGACAGAGCGGCCGGAGTTCAAGGCCCGCAATGCCCATCGCGTGTCGAGACGTAAACCGGGAAGCGACTACACGTCTGGGGAGGACGAATGGGCGATACCGCCTTGACGACTGCTGCGCCGCAACATCTGCGTGCGCTTCAGCACGCCAACAGGGTCCGGCTGGCGAGAGCCGAGCTGAAGCGCAAGGTCGCGGGCGAGCAGGTCTCGGCCGCCCAAGTGGTCTCGGAGTGCCCGTGGGAGGCCGCGAGCATGGAGATCAGCGACCTCCTGATGAGCCAGCGCCGCTGGGGCCGTGCGAGGTGCCGCCGGCTGCTGCTCTCTCTGGGACTCCCCGAGAACAAGCAGATCGGAACGCTCACGGCTCGCCAGCGCCAGGCCCTCGCCGCGCTGCTGTCGGCCAAGACGGGGGCCCAACGGATTCTGCGAGAGGAAGCGCTCGCAACCGCCTGACGGGGGCCGAGCCGGCCGCGGGGGACCCCTCGCCACTGCGGCCGGCTGTCCCGCCGCCGCTTTCGCTCACTTGACGAGCGGAAGCGGCGGCAGGTCCCCGCTCGTCTCCTCCAGCTCCCGGCCAGCCGTCTCCGGGAAGCGCAGAGCCACCACCAGCCCCGCCAGGAGCGGGAAGCCCGCGAGCAGAGCGATCCCGTGGCCGAGGCCCAGCCGGTCGCCCAGGACGCCGGCCAGCAGCAGCCCGACGGCGGCCCCGCTGACGCTCATCGCGAGGATGGCGTTGTTGCCGGCCGCCCGCACCCGCGTGGGCAGCAGCTCCGGCCCGTAGACCACCAGCGCGACGCCGCTGGCCGACGCCAGCGAGTTGCCGATCGCCGCCAGCGGCCAGATCAGCGTCGGCCCCGCAACGAGAAAGCCGACGAAGGCGGCCAGCCCGGCCGCGCCCAGCGGCAGCCCGACGCGCTTGCGGCCGTACCTGTCCGCCAGGCGCGCGCCCACCAGCAGCGCGGGGATGGCGGGCGCACCGGTGACCGCCAGGAAGAGCACGATCTCCCCGGGCGAGAGCCCCTGCACGCGATCGAGGTAGCGGTTGAAGAACTCGGTGAGCGGAGCGAAGAAGATCGAGCTGAGGAACACGACCGCGCCGAGCAGCGCCACCCTGGCGCGAACCCCGCGGGCCGCGATCAGCTCCCGGAGACCGTGGCGCTCGTGGGCATGGCGGATGAACCGGCTCGACTCGGGAAGCCGGCGCGCGGCGCTCAGGACCAGCGGGAGGGCCAGGAGCTGGAGCGCGTACGCCGCCGCCAGCCCCAAGCGGCCGGCCGCCGCGAGTGGGATGGCGACGACCGCCAGGGCGCTGCCCCCGCCGCTGGCCAGCGCGAGCAGGGAGACGATGGTGGTCCGGTTGCCCGGCGGGACCAGCTCGACGGCCAGCACGAACAAACCGACCGTGAGCGTCGCGTCCAGGCAGCGCAGCGCCACGTGCGCGCCGATGTAGGTCGCGAACGTCGGGGCCAGCCCGATCGCGGCCGCCCCCACGCAGTGGACCACGGCGGCCGCCGCCACGTAGCGCCGCCGCCCGCGGCGATCGGCGAGCGCTCCGAGGAACAGGGCCAGCAGCACACCCGACCGCACGATGGCCAGACCGTCCGCAAGGGTCGAGTCGCTGGCGTGGAACACCTTGCCCGCGTAGGGCAGCGTCTGGGTGAGCAGGCCGCCCGTTCCTCCCGCGTAGCCGGTCAGGAGCGCGATCAGCGCGATGGAGGCGATGGCCGACGTGTCGGCCGCCGACTGCAGCACGGGCGGAGCCCACCACGGCGCGTCGCTCGGGAGCTCGGCGCCGGCGTCGGCCGCCGCCTCGATCCGCCGCGCGCGCCGGCGCACCTGGAGCGCCCAGAGGAGCCGGAAGTACGGGATGGCCAGTCGGTAGTCGACGCGATGGCGGCCGTCGGGCCCGCGCGTCAGCTCGGCCCCCTCGGTCAGCGGGAGGGTCTCCGACGGGAGCCGCACGGGCCTCCTACGCGGGGGGCTTGACGAACGTGCTGCCGAGCTGCTCCGCCGGCTCGTCCACCGTGAAGCCCGGCCCGCGCGTGGCGATCTCCACGATGTGGCCGTCGGGGTCGCGCAGATAGATCGACGTGAAGTAGGTGCGATCCAGCGCCTGCGTGCATCCCACGCCGCGCGACTCGAGGTACGCGCGCCAGCCGTCCAGCTCCTCGGCGGTCTCGACCCAGAACGCGAAGTGATGGGTGGAGCCACGACCCACGGCGCCCTCCTCCATCTGCGGGTACTCCATGCACGTGATCACCGTGCCGGGCGTGCCCAGGCCGTCGCCGAAGTAGAAGTGGCGAGCGTTGGCGTCGTCGTGGTTGAGCGTCTGCTTGACCAGGCGGAGGCCGAGCGTGTCGCGGTAGAACGCCGCCGACCGGTCGAGGTTGGCGCAGATCAGGGTGATGTGGTGGATGCCCCGGAGCTGAAGGCGGTTGGGCTCTCCGGGCGGCGGCTGCGCGCTCACTTGTCGGAGAAGAACGGCAGCGGCGCCGCCCCCGAGAAGAAGAAGAACCAGACTCCGAACCCGAACAGGGCCACCGCCGCGCTGACCACCAGCACGGCCTCGAGCGGCGCCTGGCCGTAGTCGTCCAGCCCGCGGGCCGCGCGAACCTCGATGTGCTTGCGGTTGAGGAAGCCCAGCACCGGCACGATCAGCGCGATGCCCACCACCACGCCGCCGGCCATGGCCACCAGGGCGGCGCCGACCGAGTGCGTGGCGGCCTGGACGGCCGAGCCGATGTAGAGGCATCCCAGCGGCATGCCCACCCACAGCACCAGGCTGCCGACGAACATCATGGCCATCATCAGCGCGGTGCTGGAGCCCGCTCGCAGCAGGTTGCGCACGGGAGCCAACCTATCTGAAGCCCAGCCCGCCGGAGCGTCGCTTGAACACCTCGCGCAGCAGCCAGAAGGCCACCGCGAAGACGGTGCCCCCGATGGGGAGGATCAGCGCGCGCGCCACGTCGCTGTTACCGCCGGCGAAGTAGACGATCGCGACGCACGCGAACGCCGCGGCGCCGGCGAGCAGCGTCGTGTGGGAGCGGTAGCCGGCGAAGTGCTCGCGGATCGACAGCTCCAGCCCGGCGAGCGAACCGAGCGCCAGCCCGGCCATGAGCATGACCACGCCGCGGGGGCCGCCGACGAACAGGGCCGAGACGAACAGGCCGAGCGCCAGCAGCACCACCAGCTCGACCAGCGGGAACTTGCCCCACGGCGCCGGCGGCCGCTCGTCGATCCCCGGCCGCCCGCGGCGGCGCGAGCCCGCGGCCGCCCTGCGCGGCGGCGGCGCCTGGGCGCCGGTCCTGGCGCGCCTGGCACGCGCGGCATCGCGCTCGGCCCGGGAGCTTCCGGCAGCCGAGACCGGCGCCTCGTCCGTCGTGCCGCGCTTGCGGCTCCGCTTACCCACGCGGGCCTCTCAGACGATTGGAAGGGGTCGCGGCTTGCGGCCGCGCCCCCCGGCTAACGGACAGCCGGAGGAGATTCGAACGCGCCACCAGTTCATCAGCATGCCGAGCACGCCGAAGCGCGGCTGCACGTGCCACGACTTGCATCCTCGCTCGCCGATGTCCTCGTTCTTGATCACGACCCACTTGTGGCGCTCCGGCTCGAGCAGCATCTCCTCGATGCGCCGCCGGTTGAGCTCCTCGACGTAGGTGCGGTCCCCGAGCAGGCGCTGGTTGTGCGACAGGCACTCCGCCAGCTCGTCGCGGATCTCCGCCAGCTCGCCGAGTGAGAGCACGCGTGGCCCACCCCGCGAGCTGACGTGCCAGTCGAAGCCCGTGCGCGGATAGGTGGTGCAGAAGAGGGCGCCGAGGTCGGACTCCAGGCGCGCGATCTGCTCGCGGAGGGTGCGGCGCGCCGGGGCCTCGTCGGGCGCGACGGGCTGGACCGGAACGCGCGGAACAATCACCGGCATGTCCGGCCGCGGTTCGTGGATCGCCTGCGCCATCGGTCCCTCCTCGCGTCGCTGCCGCCGCATGGTACCACCGGTGGCCCCCGGCGGGGACCGATCGCGGGCCGCTGCCGGCACGGCTCAGGCCTGCCCCTGAAGCGTCTCGGAGACGATCCACAGCGCCTCTTCCACGCTGACGTCGGGAACGCCCTTGACCTGCACGGAGGCGATGCGCATGCGTGTGGTGTGCGGGTGCACGCCGCGTCCCTCCGCAAGGTCCGCGAACAGCACCGCCACCGCCCGGTCGGCGTCGGCGATCACCACCTGCCGCGAGGACAGCGGCCGCCCGTCTCCGCCCAGGCGCTCGCCGGGCGCGGACAGCCGTAGGCCGAGCGGACCCGAGAGCCGGTCCTCGTCGAACGCGACCACCGGCACGCTCGTCTCCACGATGGCTATCAGCAGGGCGTCGTCCAGCAGGTTGCGGCTCTCGAACCCGCCGGCCCGCATGCGCTCGAGCGCCACGGCCTCGACGGGCGTGCGGTGCTGGTCGGGGTCGATGCCAACCTGGCGGAAGAAGACCCGGTAGGCCCAGGGGACAGGCTGCTGGCGCATCGTCACGGCCTTTCCGCCGGTGAAGCGGTCCGACAGCGTGCGCAGCCGGTCCCGCACCGCCATCGGGCTCCGCCCTGAGCTCGCCTCCAGCGTGACGTAGAGCAGGCGCAGCTCCGGGAACTCGGCCGCCAGGTCGCCCGCCACCCAGCCCACCTCGATCTCCGGCGCCTCGATCACGGGCGCCTCCTGGCCGCCACCAGCGGCTGGATTGCCGCGCGCAGCTGCGCATCGGTCAGGTAGCCGCGGCGGCTGCCCGCCGAGCGCCCGCCCGCCCGCGCGAACACCGTGGTGGGGCAGTCGCCGATGGCGTAGAGGTTGAAGAGGGCCACGTCGCGATCCAGCGCCACAGGGAGCTTCCAGCCGTGCGAGCGGACGATGCCGGCGGCGTCGGACAGCGACCGGTGGCTGATCACCCCGAGGAAGTTGACCCCGGGGAACGACGACCTGAGGCGATCCACGCGGTCGAGCTGCGAGCCGCAGCCCGAGCTGGCGTTGGCCACGAACGTGATCACCAGCGGACGTCGCCGCAGCTGGCAGAGGGTGACCACGCCCGACAGCCGGATCGCGCAGGCGGCCGGGTGGCCACCGCCCGCGCGCGCCTGGATGCTCGCGTCGTTGTCGCGCCCGCTGGTGGTCAGCGGGGCGGCGAAGGGCGGGAGCGGCTTGCCGGCGGGGATCCCGCGGTAGCCGCCGCCCTCGTTGTTGAGCGCGTTGGCGCCGCCGATGACCACCACGATGAGGAAGGCCACCCCGACCACCCACGTGTAGCGCCCCGAGGCCCGCACCGGCTCCCGGGGCTTGGGCGTGTCGGGCTCGGGCGAGCTCTGGTCGAGCTCCTCGAAGCGCTCCGCGGCGCTCTGGCCCTCGCGTCGCCCCGTGTCGCCCTCCACCTCCGGCCGCCCGGGTGGGCCGAGGTCGGCGAAGCGGTCGTCAGGCACGGCTCCTGCGCCGGCCCAGGCGCAGGCCGCCGAGGCGCGTGAGCGTCGGCCGTGGGCGCCGCAGCTCGGGCGGCCGCCACTGGAGCCCGTCGAAGGCGTCCTCCAGGTAGTCCCGGATCGCCCAGCCCAGCCGCCGCGGGTCGAAGTCCTCCAGGGTGAAGCGGCCGTGCTCCTCGGCCCACACCAGCGCGGCGGGCAGGACGACCATCACGCCGAGCAGCGAGACCGTCAGGTCCACCACCGTCACGATGCCGAAGTCCTGGAGCATCTGGATGTCGGAGACGATGAGCGTGCCGAATCCCGCGATGGCCGTGGCGCCCGATGCCAGCACGGCGGCCCCCGTCGAGCGGTACGTCAACTCGATGGCGTCGGCCGGCGACTGGCCCGCCTCGCGCTCCTCGCGGTAGCGCGCGGACAGCAGGACGCTGAACTCCGTCGAGATCGCGATGACGAGCGCGCCGAGGGTGGCCGACATCGGGTTGAGCGGGATCCGGATCAGGAACAGGATCAGGGCCGACCATCCCGTGGCGAACGCGATCGGTATGAGCGGCACGGCGGCCAGCGACACCCGCCGCCGGATGGCCAGCAGCACCAGGAAGACGGCGGCCAGGCCCGCCAGGAGCGTCAGTGCGCGCCGCCAGCCGGACGCCAGCTTGCTGTTGGATTCCGCCGCCAGGACGGGCAGCCCGGCCAGCTCCGCGGACACGCCGGCCGGCGGGTGCAGCTGCGAGCGGATGTCGTCGATCACCTGGTTCTGCCGGTCGAGCGGCATCAGCCGGATTCCGAAGGCGAGGTTGGCCACGGTCCGGTCGCCGGAGATGACCGCCTGCGAGAAGTAGCGCGGCACCGCCGCGAGAAGCGCGTGGGCGTCCACCGGCTGCCCCGAGTTGGACTTGAAGAGGTCGGTGAGCGAGAGCGCCGGGCACAGCTCGGGCGGGTTCTTGGCCTGCTGGCACGTGCTGCCGGGCCTGTAGCCGTGCGCGGCGAGGATGCGCTGCTGGAAGCTGGTCATCCACGAGATGACCTCGGGGCGGGCCAGGTCGGGGCCGCGCATCACCACGTCGATCTCACCGGACACGCCGGTCTCGTGCTGCAGGGTGTTGACGTCGTGGAGCGCGCTCAGGTTCTGCGGCACCAGCTTGCGCACGTCGGAGACCACGTGCGTCTGCGTGTCGGCGGCCCAGCCGAGCGCCGCAAGCGCCAGTCCTGCCACGAGGACGTTGCGCGGCCGGTCGAGCGCGAACCGCAGGGAGGCCCGTCCCGCGCGGCCCGCCCACTCCGCGCCGTCGGCAGCCGCGCGGGCCACGTCCCGGCCCAGACCACTCCACGCGACGGCCTCCCACGCCGAGCGGAGCCGGAGTCGAGCGCGGGGCAGGATGGGCGGCACGTCCGCCGCGCCGGGGTCGCGCTGGGACCAGCGCGACAGGGTGGCCAGCCCAGCCGTCATCGCGCAGGCCAGCGCCAGCACGATGCCGGCGATGACCGTGACCGCGAACCCGTGCACCATCGGCACTGGCGAGAGCAGCAGCACGAGGAAGCCCGCCGCCGTGGCCAGCCCCGCCCCGGCCACCAGGGGACCGCCGCGCACCGCGGCCGCGCGCGCGGCGGAGCCCGGCGAGCGCCCCTCGTCGAAGCGGGCCTCGTCGAAGCGCGCCTGGAGCTGGATCGCGTAGTCCACCGCCAGGCCGATCAGCACCGGCAGCGCCGCGATCGA